>NZ_RRYW01000068.1 GCF_014861365.1 Psychrobacter sp. FME6 | reverse complement strand
ACGTTACTTTAATCAAAACCTCTTATCAGGTGTCCTAAATTAGTTGACCACTACAGTCCGGCCACAAGGCTGATCATGCCGCTACCGACGCAGCGCACCGCTTGAATCGTCAGGCCGAGACGCTGGAGGCGTTCGTGGTGGTCGAGAACGAGAACAAGCTAGATAAGGGCGAGCGTTACCCGCAAGTTCTGGCGGCTGCCCTGGAGCAACGCCAGGAGTCGGAAGCTGTGGCGCTGCTGGTAGCGATCTGGGAGCCGGGACTGTACAACCCCGAGCGCGCAGCTCATGCCGAGGCTCAGGGCGACCGGGTAGAGCGTCACGCTGGGCGCCTAGCGGCGCTGGGCTTGTCCTTCGATGAGCTGGTGGAGCGCTATGGTGCCCAGGCCCGATCCGAGATCGAGCGTGTCGAGGCCGAGCGCCAAGAGCGCGCCGAAGCGGCGGCTCGCCGGGAGGCAGCGGCCAGCGAAATCACCGAGGCCGCCCAGGAACACACCTACTCGTTCCCGGCCGTGCGCGGCATCCAGGCGGGCAAGGAATACTACATAGCCCAAATTCCCTATGGGGTTCTGGTCAAGCTGTTCGTCTTCGATGAAGAGGACGTGCCGCCCGAGCTGCGCGCCCAGCGCAGCCTCAACGAGAAGCGTGCCCGCGACATTGGCCAGTACCTTTTTTGGCGTTTTCCTGGTGATGATTTTAGGTATCTATTTTGGTGCCTTTACGCCGACGGAAGGCGCTAGCGTTGGGGCATTCGCTACGCTGCTCTACGCCTTAGCGAAAGGCATGCGCGGCGCGCAGCTATGGCATAGCGTACAAGAGACATTGGCGCTCTCCGCGGTAGTGTTCTTTATGCTGGTAGGGGCCGAAACGCTGGGTTACTTCATTTCGGTGTCGCGCATTTCGTTCTCCATCACTGACCTACTCTACGGTATGGATCTAACGCCCATCGTCGTCGTGCTGTGCATCCTGGCGCTCTACTTCGTGCTGGGCATGTTCATGGACTCCATCGCGATGCTGGTGATCACCGTGCCGGTGGTTTACCCGATTATTCAGGCGATGGGCATCGACCCGGTGTGGTTCGGTATTTTGACCGTACTGACCGTTGAGCTGGGACTAATGACCCCGCCGGTGGGGATGAACGTGTTTGTGATTAAAGCGATGGCGCCACATGTCGGGCTAGGGGAGATATTTAAAGGGGTGGCGCCTTTTGTGGTTTCTGACTTAATACGACTAGCGCTATTAATCGCCTTCCCCATTTTGAGCACGCTGTTTCTGCTCTAGTTGGTGAGTACGCTTGCCTGTACCCAAGCCAGCGCTATGTCTCTGTGGTGTGCGGTAATACCTTCATCATGAAGGTTTCCGGGCAGTACCCGGCTGTGCACCATCTAATTGCCCACCCCGACATGCGGCGGATCAATTTCACCAGCTCCACCGGCGTTGCGCTTGATTTTTGAGGCTATCGAGATTTAAACCCCGAAGGTCGAACTGGGAGTTCAACTTTCGGGGTGCTGTGTAGACCTGTATTAATGGGCTCTGTGAAACTTAGAAATCGTATCGAACCCCTAAAGCCCACCAATCCTTATCAATCGCATTGATCTCCCTATCTGTACTGCTAGCATATTCTAAATATACAAACATTGGATCACTAAGCCGGTAGCTGCCACCCGCAACGTATTGGACGTCACTCAAATTCATGTCACTATTTTCCATATAGCTGACGTTCCCGTATATTTTGCCTTCTGAGTAACTAAAAACGGGTGCTATACCATAATGACGAATATCTCCCTGCTCTTCAAATAACGCACCGACACTTAGCTGTGGAGATATTTTGTAGGTTACGCTTGCCCCGAGTAGAGCATCATCATCACCTTCTGCTTCATCATAGCCAGCGGCAAAACGTACCGGGCCTGTTTCATAGGCTACATATCCCATTAGGTTAAGTGTTTCTTCTTCACCTGCATCTTCATCTTCTGGATCGAGCTTTCCAGCGACACCCAGGCTGAAGCCATCGAAACTTTGGGATTCAAAAGAGATAGAGTTTCCACGGGCGCGGGCACCACCTTTTGCCAAGGCTCGCCAATCCACAGTATTTCTTACATTGATAACCTTGGATATGTTCTGATAATAGATGGAGTCAAAGTTACCAACCTTTACGGCTCCGACGTCTTCAAATCGTAGCCCTACATATGTGTTCCTTATATCATCAATGACGTTAGGCCGTGCCTCGTCACGATCATTAGCGGTGAATCTAAACTCGGCTCTTATAAAACCCTCTAGCTTAGGATTTATCCTATGTCCAGCTTTAAAGCCAAGGCGTGAACCTTCTTCACTAATATAGTCGTTACCGTCATCGTTGTTTAACGTCAAGTGTATACGGCCATATAGGTCAAAGTAAGTTTCTCCGTCTTCATACACATTGAATGCCTGTGTGGTTCCTGAAAACCCTAAACCTGCTACTAGTGCCAATGTAGAAATGCCATGGCATTTTTTGTTGTTCAACAACATGTTTACTCCCTGATTTAACCTGAGCTTCGGATAAGAAATTACTAATTTAAAGGAACTAAATGCTCGTTCCATGATCCGAACATTCGACCAAAAGTGATTAGAACAAAAAGGAACGAGCATGAACAAGTTAGTTGAAACGTACTGTGATGTCGATGATTTTTCAAAGTTATTTTTCCCAAGCTGGCAGCGTATATTGCTCGAAAATGGTGAAATTAAACGTCGAAGAGCATGCCGCTTATCTCCGTCAGAGGTGATGACTATTATCATCCATTTTCACCAGTCACATTACAGAGATTTCAAAAACTACTACCTTCACTATGTTTGCCGTCAACTTAAAGCCTATTTTCCAGAGTTGCTGAGTTACACAAGGTTTCTCGCGCTTATGCCTAGTGTGGTGGTTCCGATGTGCAGTTACCTCACATCAAAACTTGGCAAGCCCACAGGTATACAATTTGTTGACTCCACTAAAATAGAAGTGTGTCACATCATCAGAGCTAAAAGAAATAAAGTGTTTGAAGGCGTTGCTCATCATGGAAAAGGCACTATGGGTTGGTCATATGGATTCAAACTACACTTAATAATTAATCATTTAGGTGAGATTGTGGCGCTAAAGCTCACAACGGGCAATGTGGATGATCGAGAGCCTGTTTCTGATATGGCGGACTCTATCTTCGGAAAACTCTATGGCGACAAAGGTTATATCAGCAAAGCGCTCTCTGGTGAGTTACTAGAAAAAGGTGTCGAGTTAATCACGACGGTTCGAAAGAATATGAAGAAAAAATTTATTTCATTGTGGGACAGGGCTTTATTGAAAAAACGATTTATAATCGAAACGGTGAATGATCAATTGAAAAACATTTCTTACATTGAACACTCTAGACACCGCAGTATGCATGGCTTTATGCTAAATTTACTTGGTGGATTAATTGCCTATTGCCTAAAAGAGGAAAAGCCGTCATTAGATTTAACATCGCAAGAACTTGAAATTTTAGAGAGTAATAATCTAATGTTGGCTTAACCAGATCTCAGGTTGATTTATCTTTTTGAGTTTGTTTTTACACCGGAGTTTTTCAAGTTAGTTGTCGCATCAAATTAAATTTTATGCCGCCCGCATTGCTTCTTTTTTCTCTGGATTTAAATTTACTTCATTGATCATTGTCCAATCTCTAGATTTTCCTGACCAACGAATTGGATTTTGCAATTTCGCTATTTCATTTACTCGGTGACGGTTCGCTAGTATCGCTTTATCTAATCCTAAATGACGCTGGTTTGGCGTGACAAATTTAATACCGCTGTGCAAGTGCTCATCGTTGTACCAATCAACAAATCCGTTAACCCACTTCCTTGCACTACCGATGCTTTCAAAGGCTTTTTCAGGGTATTCTGGGCGATACTTTAACGTCTTAAATAGCGATTCAGAATAAGGATTATCATTACTCACTGACGGTCGGCTAAATGAAGGCACAATACCTAACTCCTGCAATGTTGCCAATAACGTTGCCCCTTTCATTGGACTGCCATTATCCGAGTGCAACGTGACTTGATCTGGCTTTACCTGCTCTCGCCTGCAAATATCTACCATTAAATCAGCCGCCAGTGTGCTTAGCTGTGTGTCATGAACCTGCCAACCAACTATTTTTCGACTATAAATATCCATCACTAAATATAAGTATAAAAACTGACCTTTAACCGCTGTTGGCAAATATGTGATATCCCATGTATAAATTTCGTTTACACGTGTTGCCTTGAGCGCTTTTGGCTTTTTTATCTTTTTATTTGGTTTAACTTTTTCTCTGTGTGTTAATAATTTATGTGATTTCATAACACGATAAAACGAGCTTTCTGATGCTATCCACACATCTTTATCTAATAGTTTAGGGACTATCTTGCTGGGTGGTAAATGTCCATATTCTATTGAATTTACTGTCTTAATAATACGCTGTTGCTCTAATTCAGTTAGCCTGTTAGGTGGTCGCTTTATCGTACTCGTTCGCTTATCTGTCATATCATCAGCTTCAATCCAGCGTTGAATTGTTCTTGCCGTTAGACCAAGTAACTCACATGCTTTTGCTTGCCTTGCCCCTGATTTCTGCGCGTCGGTAATGAGCTTTATCAGTTCATGACGTTCAGTTGAGCTGGTTAATCGTCCTCGTTGAAACCCCAAAGCGCATCTGCTTTTTTTTTGAGTACAAGTAAGGCAGCTGTTTCTGCTAACGCTTTGTCTTTACGATTAAGCTCTTTTTGAAGTTGCTTAATTTCTTGTTTGAGCTGTTTACTGTCTGATTTTACGGGCTTCGTTGAAGGCCCTTTAGCAAAATCTTGCTTCCACTGTTTAATATGATGCGGGTAAAGCCCCTTAGCACGGCAATATTCATTAAGAGCTGCTTCATCTAAACTCGCACATTCAATAATGGCATTAAGCCTTTCTTCTAAGCTCCAGTCATGAGGGCGTTTTTCTGTTGTCATGTGACTACCATTATTTTTAGTTTCAAGTTCATGTTTTTTAGCAAGCGTAATCCATCGTTGCAAGGTTGAATAACCGATGCCTAAATCAAACGCAATATCTTCTAGGCGAACATCATCACATTGAGATAATGCTTTTTCAACAGCTTGAACTTTAAATTCTTGTGTAAATCGACGTCTCATTTTATTGCCTCTATTAAAAGTTAGAGGCGACAACTATCCTGACACAGGGGGACACTGCCGTGAGATTTTTTTTCTTTTTGGCCCTCCTCTTTTTTATTAAATGTTGTATGGCGTAGGCATTAATAAGCCGCTCACTCAGCCAAAGCGGGAGACTTTTTCATTGAATTTCCTTTGCGAGAAATTCTACTTTAAAGCACTACGGTTTGGTGGGGGGATTACCAGTGTGACTGAGGTATCGGCATGAACGAAGTTTAGGCAACCTACACTCAACGCAGATCCCAATAAAATTTTTTTCATTATGAGTACTTTTCCAGGTTAAATTAAATGTAGACGGTTTAACCGTCTAAAGAGATTGACTGATCCACCCAACTGGCACTCGTATGACTGGTGTAAATAACCAGTTTCTGAGCGGCTTTAGCCTGTAATAAAAGCGTGCTCACCTGATGACTACGCTCTGGATCCAATCCTGTACAGGGCTCATCTAAAAGTAAGATTGGAGGAGAAGAAAAATAAGCGTGAAGCAACATAAAACGCTGTAGTTCACCACCAGAGACATCACAGGCATAGCGAGAGAGTAAGCTAGGAGAGAGGTCCAGCAGTCTTAGTCCGTCGAGTACTGTCTTTGTGGGGACTAGAGCAAACCAATCCACAAGTTTTTCGCGAGGTAGTACGGTAGGATGTTGCCCTACGTACGACATTAATCGTGAGCGTAGAAATGCAAAGTGGGCGGGTGTCATTGTGCTTGGTGTGAACTGCTGATCGTGGGTTCGTATGCACAAGTGTGCCGTTCCTAAGCTTCGACTTCCCCAAATTCGTGAGAGCAAAGTCGATTTTCCTGAGCCTGACGCTCCCCAGATCTGTACGATCTGCCCTGTTTGTGCCGTTATGCGAAGTGGCCCATGATGTATGCCATTGCCTTCATACTGCAAAATCACAGTTGGTTTATTCATTAAATCATTGCCTTAACAAGAGCTTGGGCGATGAGATGCTCAGGCTCAGTAAGCAAACGATCCATAATGGATTCGCTGACGATGCGGCCTTGATCCATCACGATGGCCCGATCAGCAATGAGTCGAGCTAGACGTAAGTCATGAGTCACAAACACCATGGCAGTCTGTGTTTGGTTTCTCAAATTAGAGAGCACATCTAAAAAATCTGCTTGAGCGACTGAGTCGAGACCAGCAGTGGGTTCATCTAAAAATAAAATGCTCGGCTGATGGATCATGGCCGCAGCGATTTGTACGCGTTGGCGCATCCCTCCCGAAAAGTTCTTCACTGGCTCATGTAATCGTTCTGGACATAAACCAAGTCGCTGGCCCCATTTTTGTGCTTGTTTGAGTGCATCAACCGCACGGTTGTCACCTAAATCAAAAAGACGACGTACGATATTAGTGGCGGCACTTTGTCTCAGGTTTAGGGTTGTGCTGGCATCCTGAGCCACATAGCCACACGCCCGCCGACGTAAAAGGTTAGTTTGATAAAGACTGGTACGTAGTAAATCCTGGCCTAAAAGGGAAAGAGCCTGACAGTTGTTAGATAGCTGTCGTCCAGCAAGTATATTCAGAAGACTTGATTTTCCAGCACCTGAGGGGCCGACTAAAGCGAGAACCTCGGAAGGATAAAGCTTGAGGTGACAATCCGACAAAATACGGTGCCCAGCTATTTCAAGTGAGATAGCCTGTGCTGTCAGCACGGGATCTGGCAAGCTAAACATGAGCGCGCTCCTTGCATGCTTCGGAGTCGGAACATACCCAATGGGGGGTGTTTGACGTACCAATATTATCCAAATAATGAATAGATGAGCCGCAGATACAACATGCTGTATCGACTTTTTTCAGGCTAGCAGGCAGGTCAACAAAAGCTAAGTTTGCTAAGGGTGTATAGGCAGGCAATGCATAAATTCGTCGCTCGCGTGCGGCGCCAAAAATCTGAATAGCAGGCATCATCGCCATGCGGGGGTTATCCATAGCAGGAATAGGCGACGGTGACATTAAGACCCCATCATTAACAATCACAGGGTGGTCGTATCCTAAGCACGCCTCATCTTGTTGCAACCATGTTTCAAATAGAGCGCTTAACACGACACCGTAATCATGATGTGCGTGCCGTGTCAGTGCTTCGGCCGCATCATTAATAAATCCACGTAGAGGGTCAGGTCGAGGAACTTGGTACACCACAATTTGCTCTTCCCGCAACGGGCTTTCAGGGACTCGCTGACGCGTTTGAATGAGAGTAGCCTTTGAGCTTGTTGTCGTAATTGATATGTTTGCCGTTTTAGTAAAAAAATCCGCGATATTCAGGGCATTAACGGTATCATCCGAACCATGATCGACTACCTTTAACGTGTCATTCGGTTCTAATAAGGCAGCGGTAATAGCCATGCCTCCTACCCCCCAACCATAGGCAATGGGTAGCTCAGGAGCTGAGAAAGGTATTTGACGTCCAGGTAGACAGAGTGCTTTTAGGGTTTTACGACGTATTTCTTGTTTGGACGGTAGATCAAGGTAGGCATAATTCATATTTCCTCCTTAGCCTGAACTCGGCGTAAACGCGCTAAATCAGCATCAAAGTCAGAGTAATGAGGTAATTTCAAATGGCTGACATAGCCGGATGCAGCGACTCCGTCGGTATGCATGAGTGCATCACTGGTAGCACCCTCAATTTTAAAGTGCTGATCTACGATTGCCATGGCGACGGCTTTACGCTCGTTAGCTCCAAAAGCAATACCAAAACCCGCTTCTAAATGTGGAGATGAGCTAAAATTTGGAGCCACAGTAGTGCAGGCAGTTAACTCAACCTCACCAATGGATACGGTTAAATTGAGGTCTTCCAGCTCTACGAATATTTCAACGCTCCCTCTCATTAATTGCGCTACATAGGGATGACTCGTTGAGGCTTTACGCAAACTCTCGTAAGCTAATCCAGTTAAGTAGCCTTCTTCGCCACGAGCGAGATGAGCGAGACGCTCGCAAGGATCAGGTAAAGAAGGCAAAACAGTTCGCGTAATGTCTATCGGAGCTTTAGATATTTCGGTGCGGATAAGATCTGCGTACAGTGGCTCAGAGCTAGAGGGCGATGAGGGAGCTGTTATCACTGATTTAGGTAACTCGCACTGAGGGCGAGAGTGTTCTAAATCCATATTCAGTAAGCGGTGGGTGTAGTCGTAAGTGGCGCCTAAAATTTGCCCTCCAGCCAACTCTTTTTGCGTGGCGGAAATGTGGCGACTGTAATGCATTGTTTTTAGATCTATGTTTTGGCTTGAGCCAAAATTGGCTAATTGCGCGCGATGAGCACGTACGAGAAATACCGCTTCGGCAATGTCTCCCTGAGCTTGCTTAAAGGCAATAGCAGCAAAACGTCGATCGTATAAGCCCCCCTCACTCATGATCCGATCAAGAGCTAACGACATTTGTGCCATGATTTGATTAATTTCAATCTCGGGGATTGTGTCGTCGCCTCGGCGACTCCGTTCTACGGCTATACGGGAAGCAGCAATTGCTTGTTCACCACCCTTTACTGGTACGTACATTAAATGATCTCCAAAGTTAAGTGACGTGGTAATACAACCAGCTGCGTGTCAGCGCATAGTAGTAGGTCCACTCCACGCGGGTAATCGGCACGAAAAGCAATATGATCAATGACTACATTTTGATGTAACCCTGAAAAATATAAAGTGTGTGGTTTGTTGAGTCCTGCACCGGTGGCTCGTATAGCAAGCCCCCCGTTTGTAGGTGATATGGCGGCTATTTCCATGACAAGGGTTGCCCCACTTTCAGGCGCCTCACGGCTTCCTGCTGGAATATGTTGTAAGTGATGCCGTTGAGAACCTGCAAAAACCCATTCGGGAGTTTGGCTCAAGGTTGCGCCTGTATTCAAAATACGGCTTGTTAATTCCTTATTTTCCACCTCAATAGCTACCGTCGTTTGGCTGTCTAGAAGGCAGTCAACGATGCAATGAATAGCACGCTCTTCTAGTTGCTGTATGCGCATTGGGTAACCAAAGGCATGCAGTAGTCGCCGATAAGTACGCGTCTGCCGATGTAACTCATCGTCATGTCTGTGCTCAGATCGTAAAGGTATTTTCATGATTCTAAGTTTTTTGTGTGGTGTAGAAACGTACAGAAGTAGCAGCCGTCAGCTGCTCCCTCTCAGCCTTTTTTAGCTCTAACTGTTGGCGTATAGGGTGCAGCACCAGCTCACGTTGGTGGGAGGGGGCCGTTTGTAGAAAGGCGTCTAGATAGGCCGCTAACTCCGCTTTGCGTAGATCGGAGCCCAAATGTACTGCGTAACCTTGAATTTTCCCAATAGCGATTACGCAGCGAGTACAAGAAGCCTCACCAAACTGAAATGACACTGAGGCCTTACAAGCTTGTGTATTGAGCTGCACCAACCCCGTTTCAGGGCCAGCGAGTTTTTGTATAGGCACACCCGGATTGTAAGTAGCCCAGATATTTTCCAGATAATCTCGGTTAGCTCGGGCAAGTAGCCCGAGCCAAGTTTGACGTTCTTGACTCATGGCTATGACTTATTACGATAATACGGTAGCGTTGTAAATATCTTCTGCGGGCTGGACTAACAAGCGTTCTCCCATTTCGAGCTTCATTTCAGCCAAAATGATCTCTTCTTCTGGTGAGCGGTCTTTCTTGCGTGCTAACTGAATGAACTCGGGGCGTACGTGTCCGGGACGGATGGTGATTTCAACAGCGGTGCCACGGTACTCGAAACGGAAGTAATAACGACCACCGGGGGACTCTTCTTCTTCGAGCCCTACTGAGTTATCAACAATGTGGCGACCCTCAGTAAGACCGCGGGTAACAAACTCAATCGCATCTCTACCCCCTGGGCCTCCAAAGGCTGTGACACAGCGAATTTCACGTCGTTCAGGCAAACGACCATTATCTAGCAAGGGCCAGGCTCGCTGCATAACTTTTAGCCCGTGGGCTACACCACCCGGATAACCGGCACCGTGGTATTTTAATAACTCATCAAAGTGGACTGTAAATTCATGTCCATTTTCCAGATAGGAGATTGTATCGTTACTCATTGTATTTACCTTTGTTTAGAGGATAAGAAATGGGCATATCTTGATCCGGTTCACGTATTCCAAAAACCGGGCAGATTGTGCTTTGAAAATGTTCTCCCGTTTGCACCATTAGACGGCGTAGTCTGACGTTGTATAAACGGGATAACTCAGACTCGGTTAACAGCTCATCAGCTGGACCAAATTTAATCTGATCGTTGGTGTGCATCAGCAGTTATTTTCCAGATAATCTCGGTTAGCTCGGGCAAGTAGCCCGAGCCAAGTTTGACGTTCTTGACTCATGGCTATGACTTATTACGATAATACGGTAGCGTTGTAAATATCTTCTGCGGGCTGGACTAACAAGCGTTCTCCCATTTCGAGCTTCATTTCAGCCAAAATGATCTCTTCTTCTGGTGAGCGGTCTTTCTTGCGTGCTAACTGAATGAACTCGGGGCGTACGTGTCCGGGACGGATGGTGATTTCAACAGCGGTGCCACGGTACTCGAAACGGAAGTAATAACGACCACCGGGGGACTCTTCTTCTTCGAGCCCTACTGAGTTATCAACAATGTGGCGACCCTCAGTAAGACCGCGGGTAACAAACTCAATCGCATCTCTACCCCCTGGGCCTCCAAAGGCTGTGACACAGCGAATTTCACGTCGTTCAGGCAAACGACCATTATCTAGCAAGGGCCAGGCTCGCTGCATAACTTTTAGCCCGTGGGCTACACCACCCGGATAACCGGCACCGTGGTATTTTAATAACTCATCAAAGTGGACTGTAAATTCATGTCCATTTTCCAGATAGGAGATTGTATCGTTACTCATTGTATTTACCTTTGTTTAGAGGATAAGAAATGGGCATATCTTGATCCGGTTCACGTATTCCAAAAACCGGGCAGATTGTGCTTTGAAAATGTTCTCCCGTTTGCACCATTAGACGGCGTAGTCTGACGTTGTATAAACGGGATAACTCAGACTCGGTTAACAGCTCATCAGCTGGACCAAATTTAATCTGATCGTTGGTGTGCATCAGCAGTACTTTGTCTGCGAGATGCAGAGCGTGTTGCGGATGGTGAGTGGTAAAAACGACCGAATGGCTACGTACTCGGCGTAACTCGAATAAGACGTTAAGCAATAAGTCCTGATTAGCTAAATCTAAAGCTGAAGCCGGCTCATCAAGTATGAGTACCTCAGCACCAGTAGCTAAAGCACGAGCAAGCAACACTAATTGGCGCTCGCCGCCGGATAGAGAGCCATATAAACGATAAGCAAAATGCCCTCCGCCTACTTTTTCCAATGCTTCAAGAGCTAGCTTACGATCCCGCTGTGAAGGAAGGCTGAACATGGGAAGCAAGGCGGCTCGTGCCATGAGTACCACATCGAGGCAACAATGGTTTTCACTACCGTATTGGTATTGAGGTACATAGCCGATGAGGTGGGGTACCTGCCGTTGTCCTTGATCTAAACGTTGTGAGCCTAATAGAGCTTTTAGCAACGTAGTCTTACCGCGTCCGTTTGGGCCCAAAATGGCCAACGTTTCGCCCTTTTGTACGTTAAAACTTAAATCCTGAAAAATCACACGTTCACTAAAACGTACGCACGCTCCAGTTAAACTGAGATGAGAGGTAAAGACGGTTTGCATGATTAAGCCCTTTCACGTCGACGAGTGCATAGTAAGTACACAAAGATGGGGGCGCCAACTAGAGCTGTGAGTACGCCTAAAGGAATCTCTGCAGCAGTTAAACTACGAGCCAACGTATCAGTCAAAATCATGAAAGTGGCACCCAGCATAAGACTCGTGAAATAGAGCCGGCGGTGATCTTCGCCTACTAACATACGAGCAAAGTGTGGGATTACGAGTCCTACCCACCCCACTACGCCCGATGCGGTTACGCAGGCGCCGATAATGATAGAAATCAACGCGAAGACGATCATCCGGGAGCGTGCAACATGGATGCCAAACGACTTAGCTTCGTCGTCACCCATAGCGAGTACAGCAATGCGATAGCGCATTCTATTCAGTAGGTAAATGCTGGCAATGAGTATAGGAGCAGTTTGTGCAAATTTTTCCCAACTCGCCGTTGCAAAGCTTCCCATCAGCCAAAAGACGATGGCAGGTAAACTCGTTTCTGGATCCGCGGCATATTGAACTAACGAAATACCTGCTGCAAATAAAGCATCAATAACAATTCCAGCAAGCACAATAGTCATCAAAGCACGACCCGCCATATTTGAAATCAGCACTACTAAAAACAGAGCAGCAAATGCTGATACAAACGTAGCCCCCATCAGTAGCGGCCCCCCTACTCCAGCCAAAATTGCCAGTGATCCTCCTAATGCTGAACCTGAGGATAAACCTAGCACTTTAGGTGAAACGAGAGGGTTACGAAATAAGGTTTGTAAGGCTACCCCGCAGATGGCAAGCCCAGCCCCACATACTCCTGCCAATAATATGCGCGGCAAGCGTACATTCAAGATCACCAACGCATCCATATGCTGTGAGTTATCACCTCGTAAGGCTGCATATAGGATGGCTACAATCTCATCTAGCGCTACGCTGTATCGACCTACTGATAGCCCGATTAGCACAGTCGCTATAAGCAGTAGGGACAAAAGAAGCCAATGACTAGCACGCCAAGCGCTCAGGGTAACTGGCTCAACCATTTCTGAGGACGAGTGAATCGATCGCTTATATGTGTTCATTGCTTACGAAACACTTGATAACCGTGACTGTCGCCGTTCATAGCAATACGCAGAATTCGATCTATCTGCTCTTCCGATAGGTCAAAGTTATAAAGTAATTTGAAGCCTTCTTTTAATTCGTGACGTAGGTCAAAAGAGAAAATATCGGGATGAGTAAGATTGGCCAGCCACATCCATGTGTAGGGGCTTTCATGGGAAGCACTATCCCAGATATATCCACCTTGAGGTGTCTTATAAACGCGTTTTTGTACGGCGGCATTTAAGCGAGAAAGTAATGGGTCGTCGTATATCGCTTCTAATCCAGCATCCGTCTCTGCTGCGGAAAGTAAGATAATATCTGGGTTCCATTCAAGAATCTGTTCCACGCTAACAGTGCTTCGTACGCCAACTCCTTGAGCTACATTTTTAGCGCCAACCAGCTCGATGAAGGTCTGTTGATAACTTTTCTCACCAGTAGCAGTCAACTTGGGATTGGCAGAGCGCAAATGCAAAATGCTTGGTGTTGCATGAGAGCCTACTTGTTTTAAACCAGTAGTAATTTCACTTTGTACACGGTCACGCCAATCAATAAGCTTTGACAGTTTTTCAGTATTACCCGTGATATCAGCCACCATTTTCATATTGGCTCGGGCCAGCTCTTCTGTACCCGCATTGCCACCGCCTACCATTAGAGCAACGGGCAAACCTGCATTGCGAAGTGGAGCTACGATATCATCGCCGCGCTCACCCCACTGGATGACTAAATCCGGTTTAAGTGCTGCGATGGCCTCTACGTTGGGCATCCAACCACCGTTTTCCGACACAATGTCACTGGAGATATCAACAGCTTCAGGAAACATAACGCTCATCATACCGCTCTCAAAGGCTCGTTTAGAGCCCTCATTCATACCCACTAACAGCTCGGTAGAACCATCTATTGCGATGAAGGTAGCTGCAGCTGGTTTGGGCAGAGTAATGATACGTCCAGGAGGGGCTTCTAACTTAATTTCCTGTCCGGTTACATCAGTAAAGTTAAATTCTTGCGCTGACAAGTTACCTGATAACAAAGTTGTCGCTACTAGCACGGCAAAGCAACGGGGTATTGAGGTCATAACCTCTCCAATTAAGAATAAGATTGACTATCATTTTGATTAAAAATATTATAGCCAGTGTTTCATCAATTGGAATCGAAATGTTTATGACGGTGCGTGAAGTAATTTCGAACAAGCTAGCAGCAGTGTCTGTGCGTGACTTGCTTTTAGTTGAGGCCGTCGCAATGAAACGTAGTTTTCGTTATGCGGCCATAGACATGGGTATTTCGACCTCGGGCTTGTCTTATCAAGTAAAAAAAGTAGAGGAAATTCTCGGACAGCCCATTTTTGAAAGGGGGAGTAAAATAACACCCACTGCCTTTGGAAAGGAAGTTTTAGACTTAATCGCCGTAATTTTAGAAGGCGTGACTCGGCTTGAGGGGTTACGTGATGATGGCTTAGCTCTTCCCTTTGGGCAAACCTTACGTATTGGAGTGATTTCCTCACTGGCACCGGATAACTTGTTACGGATTATCCAGATTTGTGCTCACCGTTCAGGTAAAACTAAAGTCGAGTTGGTTAGTGGCAAGCATCAAGGTCTGTTACGGCGTTTACAGAACCGTGAAATTGATTTGCTAATTAGTGCAGCACAGTCGGTTCCTGAGGGGATGGCATATACAAGCTTATTCAAGGAACACTTTGTCTTACTAGTGCGAGCCGATAAACTTCAGCCTGAACTCCATCCTCTTATGCTCTGTGAGCCTGGATTACTACCACTTAGCGAGGATGATTTTGTTCCATCGCTAATTACTGAAGGCTTAAGTAAATTATTAAGCTCCGGCTTGACTCGTACATATGGCCTTGGTGTTGAGCATCGAATGGCTTTAGTTGCCGCAGGTTATGGTCATGCATTATTGCCGTATGGCTGGGTAAGAGATGTACATTTACCGGATCATTTAGCAGTGATGGAGCTTCCTCCCGCTTTATCGGCAGAGCGTGAATTAGGTTGCTTTTGGCGTCACTCATACATGATGGGGAGTCAAATTTCTCAGGCTTTTAGTGAAGCATGGTAAGAGGGCAATGCTGTTTAGCATGAATTGCGGCTTTCGGAAGGGCTGCTAAAGTAGCCTCTTACAAAAACCGCCCTCTGGATGACGTCTTTCGGTACGTTTCACCTAGCTTATATATTTTAAATTACTTTAGTCTTTATTCGCCTGTGAGCGTTCTTAAAGCTTTGGTGAAGCTTACATGGTTAAGTGGCTTTATAGATGAACTGCTATCTTGCTTTTTATTATATGCGTGTACCCATGTTTTCATATCTAAAACACCCGAAGAAGCTCGAATTTTACTTTCAGCTCCTTTTAAATTTCCACGGAAAAATGCTATGTGGTTTATAACTTTTTTGATAGTCGCTTGATGGTTTTCTTCTGTTATCTCAAGCAGTAACGCACAGTACCCACCCTCATTTTCTCTACATTCAATTTCAAGAAGAAATACTCTACTTCCGCTGTAGTCAAAATGATAAACTAAAACGCTTCTATGTTTTGAAAGTGTTAACGTGGTCCATTTGTCCCTTCTGTGTTTTTTTTGATACTCGTCTATAACTCTTTTGGGTAATGGCCAAGTCAGAATGTTATCTCTAAACAGACCGCCTTCTTGTGGCTGATAGCAGAAAAGATTACTTATTATTTTTTTATTGCGAAGCAGATTCAACATTTTCTTTAACTGCAAAAACCTATAAGGCATGTTTGTTTGGCCGACCTGTTCCGCAGAAACCTCCTTTGTTTCTGTATTTCCATGCGTCGGTAATCCAGAAGTGCCATACTTGAAAAATTGATTTTCAATAGGCGTTACTTTTCCTGTAAGGTATTTATAACTAACCTCTTTTTCAATTTTTTTTAATTCTGGTTTGTTTTTCCAAGCAACCCCTAAAGAGCTGATTTCATCAAGCCCAGAATTCGCTGCAGGATCTTCTTTAGAAGAAATCGCTAAATCATCATTTGGGCTGCTGTTGTTCTGACTGCCATTTGGCCAAGGCTTATCTTTATCTGAATCTATAGTGTCTTTGCCTGTCTCGCCACTATTGTCGCGACCATGGTGGATTGTCAAGTTACTAAAAGGCCACGTTGCTGAGATTATCTCCAAGCAAAGATATTTGTTAGGTTCTGATTGTATTTGAACTGCACGTACAGAAAATTTAAAATTGTTAACTAGAAAAGGAATGCCTGCATATATATAAGACTCACCAGTAGCCCTTAAGGCATTAGCATAAATAGCATTAGCTGCTTGAATGCCATGTTCAGAAATAGTGAGATTCGCTGCATTATCAGCAAACTTATCCTTAATTCTCTTTCTTAAAATTACCAACCATTCGTCATCGGAAATTGTTCCAGTTTTTTGTATATTAACAATTCTTTCCCTAGTTGTTGCCCATGGCCCCGTTGTTAATGCTAGTGCGAACTCAGAAGAGGGTGCCATGAGGGCCCTAAAAACTTCGTGGCAAGGGATTATATAGGTACTTTGTGCTTGCTGAATTACAACGCAGTAGCTGTTAGAAAAGTCTTTTCCAAGATTGTATTCTGACTGCCCTATCCAACGGTATGGGAATTCATCTTTCCACCAACTTGGCCTTTCAGGCATGATATCGTTTGCTTTAACAATTCTAGAACTGTTATCTGTTAAATCTGCATTAATATTAATAGTTTGAGCATTAGCGCGACCAATTAGGCGCCCATTTTTGTATATGGTACCTAAAACAAGCTCTGGAACTATTCCCGTATGTGCGCGTACCAGGATCTCTTCACTCAGGCTGGCAGGCTTGCAGATTTCTTGTTTGTTTGGGTTCGAGCTTACTGGACAAAGCTTGACGCCAACAGAGGGGGTTGATGTTCGTCCCTCATGCGATTGGTACCCATCTACCCACCGTATCATCCAGTGGCGACCATCGTGAGGAAATTCTTCAAAATTAGTGATTAGATTTCGACTAGCCATGCAAATATTAGCACCTATTTTTTTCTTAAGTGCAGTATGCCAGTCGTGCAGTTTTTTGTTTAGTCGTTTTTATTAATGTAATTCACAGCCGTTCTAGAAAGCTCACCATCATTGACTTTCTGATAGATCGTCGTTCTTGATA
>NZ_RRYW01000067.1 GCF_014861365.1 Psychrobacter sp. FME6 | reverse complement strand
TTCTTTGGGTTATTATAACCTCTTAGAAGCTGTCCAATTTTATTATGCCACTACAATACGACTTTTAATGAATATGCTGGTCGAGATTTATTAGAGTTGAGTGATAGGTATGGTGGACATACTGAAGCGAGTGGAGCGGCCTCTATTGCCATGGGTGCCAAAGCGAGGTCTGCTGGTAACTTAGCAACTGCTATAGGCATTCATTCGAGCGCATCCGGCATCGCTTCATCAGCGTTTGGTGTGGCATCATCAGCCACCGAAAAAGGCGCATTAGCATTGGGCGCAGGTGCACAAGCGTTAGTACAGGATGGCGTAGCGTTAGGTTCAAGATCAGTGGCTAATGTTGCGGGCGGCACAGTAGGCTTTGCGCCAACAAATGCAAGCACAGCAGAACGAAATGCTATTACAGCAACCAACAGCACTACTCTTGGCGCTGTCTCCGTTGGCAGCGCAAAAGACGGTACTCGTCAGATTGTCAATCTAGCAGCCGGCACCAACGACAGTGATGCGGTGAACGTGGCTCAACTAAAAGGTGTATCTAACACTATCGTCACTAACAAAACGCATTTCTATGGTGTCAATAGTACCGATTCAACCCGTGGCAATTATAACAATGACGGTGCGACTGGCATTGATGCAATGGCGGCTGGAATAGATGCTAAAGCAGCTGGAGATCGCTCTGTTGCTATGGGTACTGGTGCTTCTGCTACGAGTTCTGAATCAACCGCATTAGGCGCTGCATCACAAGCATTTGCAGCTTCTGCTACTGCAGTTGGTTTTGGCGCAAGAGCAGATCAGTACGGTGCAACTGCGATGGGTGTGAACTCTCGTGCACAAGGCCAGTACAGCACTGCTGTTGGTCAAACTGCACAAGCGACAGGTGATAATTCTGTTGCCATGGGTAAAAACGCTAAGGCAACTAACAAAAGTGCGACAGCGCTTGGCGTTAATGCTGAAGCTTTAGGCGAGCGTTCAGTGGCTTTAGGTGAAGGTGCGCAAGCTACTACTCTGACAGGCACTGCCATTGGCTCGCGTACGCGTGCTACTGGAATCCAAAGTACCGCAGTTGGTGTTGGTTCTAAGGCAACTAAGCAATGGGCAACGGCTATGGGCTTTGTTTCAGAAGCAAATGGTGTTAGTTCTGTTGCTCTAGGCGATCGAAGTGTGGTGGATGGTAAAGAGTCGATAGCGATTGGTAAAGGCAATACAGTGAGCGGTCAGAATTCAATTGCTGTTGGTACTGGCCATACTATTGGTGGAGACAACTCAGGCGCATTTGGTGATCCTAACCTTGTCAACGGCAATAATAGCTACGCGGTGGGTAACAACAATACTATCGATGCCGACAACTCCTTTGTTCTTGGCAACAACGTCACGATCAACGCCAGTGACAAGCATTCGATCGCTGTTGGCGAGGGTGCGATAATTAATGGCGAAGACAGCATTGCAATTGGTCGGAACGCCTCTGCTGCGGCTGGTACTAGAAACGGTCTAGCAATTGGTGTGAGATCGAAGTCTGGTAACCACGCCGTATCTTTGGGTGACGACGCTACCTCGGGTAACTACGCGGTAGCGCTTGGTAGTAAAGCTAAAACGCAGATTGGCGGTACAGCTATTGGTCAGGCCTCCAGTGCAGTCAGCAATGCCACAGCCTTAGGTCGCGGTGCTATTGCAGGGCAGTCAGGTAATGTGGCTTTGGGGAACCAATCCATTACTGCAGCACAGCACACCGGCGCTTTTGCCATAAACAATCTACCAGTTGCAGGTTTAACAGGTGGCGCTAGGACAGTATCAGTAGGTGCTATTGGTGCTGAGCGACAAATCCAAAACGTGGCACCGGGGGTCGTGGATGCTAATAGCACCGATGCCATTAACGGTAGTCAGTTGTTTGGGACTAACAGCGTGCTTAAAGATTTAGGTGATACTGTTGACGATGGTTTAAACTTCGATGGTGACACAGGTACAACCGTTAACCGCAAGCTTGGTCAAAAGCTCACGGTGAAAGGAGGTGCAACCACGCCATTATCGGACAACAACATCGGTGTGGTGGCGAGCAGTCCTGATACCTTAACCGTCAAATTGGCCAAAAATATTGACTTAGGAAAAACTGGTAGTGTCAAAATGGGTACCAGTGCACCATTTGGTCTAGGTCCTGTGACTAATGTTAACCGTTTAGGTATGACAACAGGCAACGTTCTAGGGAGTACTGCGGTTACTGGTTTAGGAGTAGTTGTAAATGGTCCATTCGGTGTTCCTAGTACCACTTTAACTACTAATGGTCTTAACATTATTGGTGGCCCAAGCGTTACTAAATCTGGCATTGATGCAGGTGGTAAGGTAATCAGTAACGTCAAAGACGGTGTTGCACCGAAAGATGGTGTCAATGTTAGTCAGCTAGTAACCAGTGCTGCAGGATCAAGAACGGAAGTAACTAAAGGCACTAATGTGGCCAGTGTAGGTAAAACCACAGGCGGCAGTGGTCAAGACGTATATACCGTCAATGCCGACGGCGCCAGTGTATCAGGCGGTTCTACGGCAGTCACGGTGACTCCTGGCATTAAAAACACCGCCACTAACGTCACTGATTATCAAGTGGACTTAAGTCAAACGACTAAAGACAGCATCAGCGATAACACGACCAACATCACTAAAGGCATTAAATTCAACGTCAATAATGGTCTCAAGAAAACCTTTGCTTTAGGGGAAGAGATCAAGTTTGATACGGACAGCAATTTAACCACAGCTGCACTCTCTACAGGCGATGGTATTAAACTTGCCCTAGCTCCAGTGGTGAACGTTGGTACTGCTAATCCAGTACAAATCAATGGTGATACAGGTGAAATATCAGGACTGACTAATAGAGCCTTCAATCCAACGACAACCTACACTGGTGGCGTAGCGGCTACTCAAGAACAGTTGAGCGACCTTAATGGAAAAGTCACCACCTTAGGCTTCGGTATCAAAGCTGCCGATGGTAGCACTGTCCAGAAGAACTTGGGCGAAGCGGTTGAGATTGTGGGTTCTAACAGCAATATCACCACGCAAGTAAACGGTGGAAAAGTTGAAGTTGCGCTCAATAATAATCTAGATTTAGGTGCTAATGGCAGCGTCAAAATGGGTACCAGTGCACCATTTGGTCTAGGTCCTGTGACTAGCGTTAACCGTTTAGGTGTTACAACAGGCAATATTGCAGGAAGTACTGCGGTTACTGGTTTAGGAGTAGTTGTAAATGGTCCATTCGGTATTCCTAGTACGACGTTAACTACTAATGGTCTGAACATTATTGGTGGCCCAAGCGTTACTAAAACAGGTATCGACGCTGGTAATAAAAAGATTACTCGGGTTGATGCTGGTACGGCTGGTACCGATGCGGTGAACGTCGATCAATTGGGCGCCGCCATCTCAAGCAACAAAACCAAGTACTACAGCGTCAACTCAACAGGCGGTACCAACGATCTAAACGAAGGTGCCACTGGACAAAACGCCATGGCCATGGGCCGCAACTCAGTCGCTACTGGCAGTCAAGCCATCTCGATTGGTAGCAGTGCAGGCGGTCAAAAAACCACTGCCAGTGGAGAGCAGTCTATCGCCATGGGTGCCAACACAGTGTCTAAAGGCGCATCCTCTATCGCCATTGGTGGTGATGACCTAGACGCGGCCTCTAAAGCCAATCTCACAGGGGCTTCTAGCACAGCCGTCAATGGTGGTAGTGTCAACACTACCTTCAAAGCTTATACCGGTCGTGATCTTGTTGAGACCCCGCCGTATCAAGTGAATACTGCATCAGATGGTACCGCCTCCATAGCTATGGGTGCCAAAGCATTGTCTAAAGGCGCGTTGTCTACCGCCATTGGTATACAATCCTCTTCAGCGGGTGTCGCATCCTCAGCCTTTGGTGTGGGATCTTCAGCGAGTGAAGAGGGTTCAGTGGCCTTAGGTGCAGGATCGGTGGCTAATGTTGCAGGCGGCGCAGTAGGCTATGTTCCAACAGGCATAAGTGCAGCAGATGCAACCGCCATCACAAATACCCAAAGTGGTGCAAGATATGGCGCTGTTTCAGTAGGAAACGGGGACAAAGGTGGCAATCGTCAGATCGTCAATCTAGCAGCCGGCACTAACGACAGTGATGCAGTGAACGTGGCTCAATTAAAAGGCGGCGTCTCAAGTGTCGTTGATTTGGGCCTCAACTTCGATGGCGACACAGGTACAACCGTCAACCGCAAGCTTGGTCAAAAGCTCACGGTGAAAGGAGGTGCAACCACGCCATTATCGGACAACAACATCGGTGTGGTGGCGAGCAGTCCTGATACCTTAACCGTCAAACTGGCCAAAGACTTAACCGGTCTTGATAGTGTGACGACAGGTGGTACTGTTATGAATAATAGTGGTCTAAGAGTTGGTAACAGCTTAGTCAACCAAAATGGGTTTACCTTCCTAAGCACTGGTAGTCCTAACAATACTGTTAGATTGACGAAGGCGGGTCTCCATAATGGCAACAAGCAAATCACAGGGGTTGGCAGCGCAGGTGATCTCACCGATATAAATAACGTAAACAATGCCGTCAATGTCAGCGACTTAAATGACTTTAGTTCTAATCTTGGCAAAGTTGACGTGGCTGCTGGTACCAACGTTAATAACGTCACACCAACGACGGTTGGTAACCTAACCACTTACACCATCAATGCCGATGGCGCAAAAGTCTCAGTTGGCTCAGCTTTAACCGTCAGCGATACGAAAGACACGACTACTAATCTCACTGACTATAAAGTGGATTTAAGTGCCGACACTAAAACCAGCTTGGGCAATGCCGACAGTGCCTTACAATCTGTCGTGACTCAGATTGATGGTACTGCTGTCAAAACCATTAACAAAGCAAACAATACTGCCAACTTTGTCACAGGCGATAATATGGTCTTAAGTGATGATTTATCAGGAGGTATTAAAATTGCGACTGCTCAAGATCTGGTGCTAAACAGTGTTAAAACAGGTAATACTACAGTCAATAATAATGGTATGACTATAGTGGCACCAACTTTAGCCCGTACAGTCGTACTTAACAGCAACGGTCTCAACAACGGTGGTAATAAGATCATTAACGTTAAAGCCGGTGAAGCGGATACTGATGTGGTCAACGTTGGACAGTTAAATCTAGCGAATACTACCATTAATAAAGGCTTGGACTTTGGCGGTGACAGTGGAACCGATGTCAACCGTAAACTCGGTGAAAAGCTGATCGTTAAAGGTGGCGACACTATCAATGCGGATCCAACGACGAAAAACATTAGTGTCACTGCTAATGGCGCTGATACGTTGACTGTCAGACTGGCTAAAGATATTAATCTTGGTAATACAGGTAGCGTGACTACTGGTAATACTCAAGTTAATAATGCTGGTATTACTTTATATAATGGTAGTAATGATCAAGTGGTTCTTACTAATAATGGTCTGAACAATGGCAATAACAAAATCACTAACGTTGCTGTTGGAACATTGAACGCGACTAGTAAGGATGCGGTGAACGGTAGTCAGTTATTCGAGACTAACGAAAAAGTTGCCAAAGGCATCAAGTTTGACCTAAATGGTAATACAAAAACCTACGCGTTAGGTGAAGCCATTCAAGTGGCGACTGATGCCAATATTACCACGACCGCTTTTGGTAACGGTGCAAAGTTTGGTCTAGCTGATACTATTAAAGTCGGTGGCACTAGTACAAATGCGGTATCAATAAATGGTACGGTAGGAACTATCAAAGGCTTGTCTAATACGACCTTTGATGCCGATGCCGTTTATGATGGTGGACAAGCCGCGACCCAAGAGCAGTTATCTGGTCTTCAGAGTGGTATAAACACCACCTTCAATAAAGGTATCTCGTTTGGTGGCGATAGTGGTACAGATGTCAACCGTAAGCTTGGTGACAGAGTCATCGTCAAAGGTGGGGTGAGCGATCCTACAAAACTCACGGACAGCAATATCGGTGTGATTGCTGATGGTACCGATACACTATCAGTCAAGTTAGCCAAAGACCTCACTGGACTAAATAGTGCGAGCTTTGGTAATAATGTCATGATTTCATCCACTGGCTTAAGAGCTGGTGATACCTTAGTCAATCAAAATGGTGTGACGTTTACTAGCGAAGAAAGCCCGAGTAAAACAGTCTTGCTAAGCAGTAATGGCCTAAACAACGGCGGTAATAAAATTACTAATGTTGCAAAAGGTGAAGCAAAAACTGACGCTGTCAACGTTCAACAATTAAACGAAGTCAAGAAAAGTGCCGCTGATGCCAATAAAGGTTGGGATTTAAGTGCACAAGGGAATACAGCCACCACTACTACTGTAAAACCAAGCGCCAAAGTCGACTTAAACAACACAGATGGCAATATTACAGTGTCTAAAACGGCAGACAGTAACGATGTCGGCTTTAATCTAAATAAAGACATTGCCATAGAAAGTGTAAAAACAGGTACTGTGACGATGAATGGTGACGGTTTAACCATCGCAGGCGGCCCTAAGTTTACCAAAACAAGTATTGATGCTGGTGGTAACAAAATCACCAATGTTGCTAACGGTATTGTTGCGTTTGAAAGTAAAGACGCAGTGAATGGTGGACAATTACAAGAGGTTATCACTGGTATTCAATCAGATGCCGCTGTACTTGCTTTAGAAATGGGCGCTGGACTTAACTTTAATGCTGATAGTGGCCCTGTTATCAACAAAAAATCCGGTTCCAATCCACTTAGCCTTAAGGGTGGTAATAACATTACCACCACATCAGAAGGCAGTAGTATTAAGTTCGACTTGAATGGCAACATTAATGTCGATAGCGTGACGACTGGTAACACCACAGTCAGTACCAATGGCATCAGTATCAAGAATGGTCCAAGTATGACCGCATCTGGTATCTATGCGGGCAACCTTGAAACTGCCCCTAGCATGACTTCAGCAGGTATCAATGCAGCTGGTACTAAGATCACCAATGTTGCTGATGGTATGGCACCTAGAGATGCTGTGAACCTCGCTCAACTAGATGCGGTTGGTAAACGACTGGGTGACAACATGAATCAGCTAGGTTATAAGATTGGCGAAGTCGAAGATGATGCAAACGCGGGTATCTCAGCTGCGATGGCAATGTCTTCACTACCACAAGCTTATATTGCAGGTAAATCGCTGATTGGTGGTGGTATAGGAACGTACAACGGAGAGAGCGCAGTGGCTATCGGTTTCTCTAAACTGTTTGATGACGGTCGTTGGATCATGAAACTAAATGGTACGGCAGATACTCAAGGCAATGTAGGTGCTTCGGTTGGTGCAGGTTTCCATTTTGATTAAAACCGCTGAGTTAAAATAAGCTAAGCATCGACTACGACTGTTAATAATACACAAAAAAGCAAGACATCTAATGTCTTGCTTTTTTATATACAGCTCCTAGAATCGGTACTACAAAAAATGAGATCTAGCAACTGATTGGTACGCCTCATATGTTCAAGCCATTATATATTTAAGTCATTCAGCTTGTTTTTTACCAGAAAGTTGCTAATATGCGGCAATGGGTTTTATTGTGGGTTTCGTGTCAAACACTTCGTTGTGAAGTGGTTTGATATTAATAGGGAAGTTACTAGGGAAAAAAGGTATGACATCAATTAACCATGAAGGTCGCGTACTTCACGAAGGTCTAAGTAAAAAAGTCATGTCTGCTGATCAAGCAGCGGCATTTATCAAACATGATATGAACGTTGGGATGAGTGGTTTTACTGGTGCAGGTTATCCAAAAGCCATACCAGCTGCGCTTGCCAAACACATGGAAGATGCGCATGCTCGCGGTGAGGAGTTTCAGATAGGTTTGCTAACTGGCGCCTCTACTGCGACTGAATGTGATGGCGTATTGGCTGATGCCAAAGGTATTAAATGGCGCACACCATATCAATCAGAGCCTGCACTGCGTAAGCAAATCAACGCTGGCGCCGCGCATTATTTTGATATGCACTTGTCGCATGTGGCTCAGCAAAGCACCATTGGCTTCTATGGTGATATGCATATGGCTGTCGTTGAAGTTGCAGGCATTTTGCCAGATGGTCGCCTCATCCCATCGACCTCTATCGGTACCAGTAATGCATGGTTAGAAAATGCCGACCATATCATTTTAGAGGTGAATGCTCAGCAAAGCCTGATGTTAGAAGGTATGCATGACGTTTATAACGATATTGGTATGCCGCCCAACCGTAAACCTATTCCACTAGTAACTCCGGGTGGCCGTATTGGTGTTCCATACTTGCATTGCGACTTAGATAAAGTTGTGGCGGTTGTTTTAACCGACTCACCAGATCGCAATAGTAAGTTTGCTGATCCAGATGACTGCTCAAACCAAATTGCCAGCCATATCATTAACTTTTTCCATGATGAAGTTAAGAAAGGCCGTCTGCCAGAAAACTTGTTGCCAATTCAGTCTGGTGTGGGTAACGTCGCCAACGCGGTATTGGCCGGTTTGCAGAACAGCCCGTTTGAGAATTTAACAGGCTACACAGAAGTATTGCAGGATGGCATGTTAGACCTAATCATGTCTGGCAAAATGACTATGGCGTCTGCCACTGCACTTTCATTAAGTCCAGATGCATTAGAAATTTTTAATGCCAATCTTGAAGAGCTGCGTGCACGCATCGTTTTACGTCCGCAAGAAATTACTAACCACCCCGAAGTATCACGTCGCTTAGGCGTGCTCGCTATCAATGCTATGATTGAGTGTGACCTCTATGGTAACGTTAACTCAACTCACGTCATGGGCACTAATATGATGAATGGCTTGGGCGGTTCAGGTGACTTTGCACGTAATGCTTATACCTCATTCTTTGTATCGCCATCCGTGGCAAAAGATGGTGCCATCTCTTGCATCACGCCAATGGTATCGCACCATGATCATACGGAGCATGATGTGATGGTGATTGTGACTGAGCAAGGTTTGGCTGATTTACGTGGTCTTGCACCGCGTCAACGTGCGCAGGCAATTATCGATAACTGTGCGCATCCTGACTACCGTCCGATGCTACAAGATTATTTTGATCGCGCCTCAGACACTGCTGGCATGCAAACGCCGCATATCCTTAAAGAATCACTATCATGGCATCAACGCTATGTTGAGACTGGCGATATGCGTACCAAAAAAAGCTTAGCTTTGGCGGTTTAAATACTCAATCAAAGGCTTAATGCCAGAATCAGCGACGCCAACACCTTGTGCGACTAAGCGACCTTTTTTATCCAAAACAGAAATTAGGTTAGAGTGATTAATGTCACCATTATCAGCAAATTGATATTTGATATTTAAGGTGTTGGCAAGCATACGCGTACTGGCTTCATCGCTACGAATCAACCGCCAGTTATCACCAAGCTCATTGTGCGCGGCAAAGTTTTTCATGACATCAACGGTATCGCGTTCAGTATCCAATGTTGCTAATAAAAACTCAGTTTGCGCACGAGCTTCTGGTGTCATCTCTTTATACATCTGTTTCATAGATTGCACTAAAATAGGGCAGGTATGCTGGCAGCTGGTATAAGCCATCACCACCACCTGATTTTTACCTTCTAGATTATCAAGCTCAAAAGTATTGCCATTTTGATCTGTCCAATCGCCACCTGCCTGATAGATAGAGTAATCTTGTCCTAGTGCTTCGGCAGGCTCGTGAGAATTCATATCAGCATGGTTCATTTGTTTATGATCCATGTCCTTCATACCGTCATGAGCCGCTGTTGCCTCTTTGGATTCAGAAGTCGCGTCAGCATGGCTGGCTTGTGTAGAAGCTGATTCAGGGTTGCTACAGGCCAATAATCCCATGCATAACCCACCAGCCAAGGTTAGTTTGATAGCATGAGACACATTAGACAATCGATGAGTCGCCGTATTTTGCACTGTTGTATTTTGAATGGTTTTTATTGTGTTCATTAGACAATCCTTAAAGGCTGTTAAATTCGATTAGGAATAAGATGTAGGGCGCTGTATTAATACTGACTATCTTTATATAAAATAAGTACAAATATGACAATGCGCTACTGAGATAAATTTTTCTTGCTTGCTGTGCCTGCGCAGACAGAGGCGGCGCAAAACTTATCTCAGTAGCACTATGCTTGTTTCATAGTAGATAGACTAATTACTAGCACAGCGAAAGCCAAGACTACTGACGGTATATTTGGCTTCTAAGCTTGAGCGAAAACCATAACGCATAAAAGCTGCATAATCACTGGGATCAACCGCACCTGCTGCACCTGAGCCACAAAACATCTGTTGGTTTAGGTTGCTGTCAGCGCGTGATTCGCCAGTGACTAAGCTATTGTTAAAGTTCTCTGTCCACTCCCATATCAAACCGTGTAAGTCCTTGACGCCCCAATAGTTAGCAGGGGTTTGTCCGACATCAGCAAGTTGGTCTTTATTACCGGCAGACTTACCATACCAGTCCAATATGCGTTGGTTATAGCCTTCTTCTAGGCTGCCGTTTTTATTGGTGGTAGACGCTTGCGCCACGTATTCCCACTGCTCAACCGTTGGCAGGCGCTTGTTTTGAGCGCGGCAATACTGATTGGCGGCATACCATGAAACATTGACCACAGGTTTACGGAAATCTACTTTTTTAGGCACAGAGATGTTTTTAGTATTAATCCAATGCCTTAGATAACCAGCGTCAGCAAAAATAGGAGCAATTGCCCGTTGCCTAAACTTTGGATTTTCTTTTAAAAATTGATAATACTGGATGTTAGTGACTGGTAGCTCATCAATCTTGAACTTATCGACTGCCACTAAAGGTGAGTTTTTGCTCAAGTATAACGGACGATAAGTACCGGGCTGAATGGCAAGCTCTTTTGCTTGCGCTTGCGTACTCATAAACCCAAAGTCCGTTGTTAGTGTTAGCGCACTGATCGCCAATAACAACGCTAACGGGCGAGCAGTCGTGTTCATGATTTGTTGAGTGTTAGTGATGTGAGTAGATAACATGACTAATCTCCTAGTTGTCCTAAAAGGGCAGGGTGTATCATGCCAGTCAAACGGTGCCAGACTCCTACTGAGTTAGACACCATTTTTGGCTGAATGATAAGAAAGTAAGTCGTTTAATAAAAAGGGCAAACTTACTTACGAGCCGCTTTGACATCTGCTGGTGTGATTTCGCCACCTTTGTTATCCCAACTGTTAATGATATAAGTGACGACGTTAGCCACTTTCTCGTCATCTAAGGCCACAGCTGGCATCACACTGTCATACTCTTCACCGTTAACGGTAATTTTTCCAGTCAAGCCATTTAGTATCGCATCGATGGCACGTTTAGGGTCTTTATTGAGATAGTCAGATTTAGCCAATGGTGGGAAGGCTTTTGGTATGCCTGCACCATTCAGTTGGTGACACGCGGCACAGTTGCTGGCATAAATAGACTCACCCATTTTGATTCTTTCTTGTTTATTGGCAGCGGTGACAACTGGTGCCGGTGCATTGGTTTTGCCGAGGCTTTGAGCGGCTGAACCTTCTGGTAAATACACGCTTTCGTTGACTTTTCCAGAGTAGATTTTCGCATCTTCAGGGCCTTCAACATCAATGATACCAAGTGCTCCTTTGTTAAATGCACGGAAAATAGAGTGGTCGACCATCACCAGCTCACCCGGTACATCCACTTTAAACTCAGTAATGGCTGCACCACCTGCAGGAATAAGCGTGGTTTGTACGTTATGATTTTCAACGCTACCCCCTTCTGCATTTACTTTGTCAAAGATCTCACCGATAACGTGGAATGATGATACTAAGTTAGGACCACCATTACCGACAAACAAACGAACGGTTTCACCGACTTTTGCTTTTAGTGAATTTTCACCCGTTAGCGCGCCTACTGATCCATTAAATAACACGTAGTCTGCTTGTTCTTTCACCGCTTTTTCCATGTCAAAAGGTTGTACACCTTTATCACCATAGTCGCCCTTGGTGTAGAAATCTCCCTGCATGACATAAAACTCACGATCAACTTTTGATAAACCCTCTTCTGGCTCAACCAAAATTAGACCATACATACCGTTAGCGATGTGCATACCGACTGGTGCTACTGCGCAGTGATAAACGTATAAGCCCGGTTTTAAGGCTTTAAAGTTAAATTCTGAGGTATAACCAGGAGAGGTGAAGGAAGAAGCGGCACCGCCCCCAGGCCCTGTTACGGCATGCAAATCAATATTGTGCGGCATTTTAGAGTCAGGATGATTTGATAAATGAAACTCAATTTCATCGCCTTCACGAACTCGCATAAACTGTCCTGGCACCTGACCGCCAAACGTCCAAAAGTTATACTCGACACCATCGGCTAAGCGCATGGTTTTTTCCACAGTCTCCATTTTTACGACTACTTTTGCAGGATAATCGCGGTCAATAGGCGGTGGCACATCAGGAGCGTGAGTCAGAATACCTTCGATAACAGGTAGCTCACCATCTGCCGTGGTTTTCGCTTTAGCATCAGTTTCAGCTTGTGTTTTCTCATCATTGGTTGCATCGGTCTGATCAGGATTGGATTTGTCACAACCAACCATGGCAGCTGTGCTTAAAGCTAATAAACAAGCTAAAGCCAGTTTAGAGTAAGTAGGGGATTTGTTTGGTGAGGAGGTTGAGTTAAAAAGGCGCATAGTGCTCTCCATAATTAGAAATAAGTGGCTCAGTTATCAAATGTCGATTTTTGTTGCTGTTCTTATGCTACGCACACAATTGAAGAAAAGCAAAATATGTTCTAAGAAAACAAATTCATAACAGGATTGTTTGAATAACTTGGCTTCCATAACATTCATTCTAAATGAATCTTTAAGAATAGGCTACTGCCCTTAGGAATATTGTTTAACTATTTCTATACTGAGTAGTTACAGATTTATATATGAATTAATACGATTAGCTGAACCGAAAAAGTTGTATAAAAATGTACATCAACATACCCTAAAATCTTCATCACAAAACGCCCCTTATGTGTTAGATAAGGGGCATTTTGTGAGCGCTATTGTCTACGCCAGTAGCACTTGTATCCGTTTTAAAGTGATTCAATTATATAACACAGGTATATAGTTGGTGACTTACCCTAATTAGGCTTTGGCGCATCAGGCTGCATCATAGGATCAGCGTCGGCAAATGCCTTTAAGGTGCGGCAATGCGTATCAACCTCGACAATATTAGGGTAAGGGCTTAAATCCACTTTAAAACGTTGAGCAGAGGAAACCTGCGGAATGAGATAGCAATCTGCAAAAGTAGGGCTGTCACCGTAGCAGAATTTTCCACGGGTTTTGTCTTGAGCCAAACGCTTTTCTAACGCAGTAAATCCTTCACTCATCCAGCGGTTGCACCAATCCATGACTTTTTCTTCATCTACCGAGAGTTCGTTGCGTAGATACTGCAATATACGGCGGTTATTAATTGGGTGAATGTCACAGCCAATCATGGCGCTAATGGCGCGCACCTGCACGCGACCAGCCGCGTCTTTGGGCAATAGAGGGCTTTCAGGGTAGACTTCTTCTAACCACTCTAAAATAGCAGGGCTTTGATATAATAAGAGATCATCTGCTTGTAAGACCGGCACCAATCCTTGAGGGTTGATGGCCTTAAACTCTGTTTCTAGCTGCTCATCTTGTGCTAGATTGACTGTGATATTGTCATAATCCAAGCCTTTTAGGTTCATTGCGATGCGAGTACGGTAAGAAGTGCTGCTGCGAAAGTAACCATAAAGTTTCATCATTATCTATGTCCTTTATTATGTTGTGAGTGAGATAAGGGGTTATACTTGGTACTATGACCTTTATCCTAATCAAGTAAACTATTAATCAAGTAAACTATTAATTAAGAAAGCCATTAATTGAGTGAAATATGCCAGCCGCTGAAAATCCTTTAGACAATCCCGCTCCAACGAATAAAACCCAAAATGGCGTACAGTCGCTTGAAGTTGGTCTATCGATATTAGATGTGCTTATCGATCATAACGAGCCTATGATGCTCAAAGATATTGCCCAAGCGATGCAGATGCATCCAGCAAAGTGCCATCGTTATTTGGTCAGCCTTATTCGAAAAGACTATGCGCGCAAGCTTGACGATGGACGCTATGGACTCGGTGACAGGGTTAATGCATTAGGGGCGTTAGGAGCAATGGGGCATACTGGATTTCATCCAAACAATATCTTGGAGCGGCTAACATACATTGCTAATGATATTAAGAACAGTACCAACTGCGCGGTGCAAATCGCCAAATGGTTTAATGAAGGCCCTATTATTATTCAGTCTGTTGAACCGGATAGCGCTATTAGTATTATCACTCGTATCGGCTCACGTATGCCACTGACGACGTCAGCTACAGGACAGTTATTTGCCAGTTATCAGCCTGATGCTATTATTAAGCCATTGGTTATCACTGAATGGCAAACCAGCGAAGAGGCGGTTATAGCAGAGAAATGGCAGCATTTTAGCCAACTTCAAACCAAGATTCGCACCCAAGGTTATGCGACCGTTACTGGTGATATGTTGGTGGGTATTAACGCCATCACTATTCCAGTTATCTTACCGCAGCTTGATAGCTCTGCTGAGGTGTTTATCGAGGGTCAACCATCTGTCGAAAATCTGCCATTAGAGTATGCGATTACGATCATCGGTACCACAGAGCAGTTACCGATGGGTACAAAAAACAATGTGGTCGAGAAAATAATGGCAATAGCGCAGCGGTATCAAATAGCGTAGCTAAGACAGTCTTAGCTACTTTATAAACAGTAGTCTGAACAATTAAAAATCTGCAAAGTATCATTCACCGGCAGGCGCGACTTCTCTTGCTTCAGCCAGCTCTTCAGCATGCAAAAACTGCGTATGCGCGGGAGCACGCTTAGTACGCGACCATTCATCGAGCATGTCTTGTTTAATTTCTTCAGTAATCATCGATACTTTTTCTTCTGAAGTAATATCATCATAGGTGAGTTCCATACGATGACCGTTGGGATCGAAGAAGTAGATCGAGTGGAAGATGCCGTGATTGGTAACCCCAATAACATCGATGCCGCCTTCCTCTAAATGCTTTTTAGCAGCAATTAAAGTATCACGGTCTTTTACTTTCATCGCTAGATGTTGAACCCAGTCTGGGGTATTTGGATCAAAGCCCATTTCAGGCTGATTGGGTACTTCAAAAAACGCCAACACATTGCCATTACCGGCGTCTAAAAATACGTGCATGTAAGGGTCAAAGGCTTTGGTTGAAGGTACATGGTCTTCGGCAAATGCCAAGATAAAGTCCATATTTAGATGTTTTTGATACCATTCGACGGTTTCTTTAGCGTCTTTACAGCGATAGGCTACGTGATGGATTTTTTCAATTTTAAAGCTCATATCAAACTCCTTTTGATAGGGCGGATTGCTAATCAGGCTGTCAGCGAGCTTGGTTGTACATCAGTAACTCTTTGACAGCTTGAATTCATTTTTACGCCTTTTTTATGTGCTAATGCTTTATATATAGTCAGTGAGAAGTAATATCGCTACATCACGTACTGCAGATACCGTTTTTTCTTGCTTGCTGTGCCTACGCAGACAGAGGCTGCAAAAAAACTATACCCGCAGTATCGTAGCGTTTTTAAAGTACTTTAACTATAGTCAGGCTATTCGCCAAAATCAAAGCTAAGCGCAGGCAGTACTTTTCCGCGTACTTCACCGAATCCGACACGGATGCCATCTTTTTCGCTATAGCCTTTCATAATGACCGTATCGCCATCCTCGATGAAGCTGCGCGTTTCACCACCTTTTAGCGTCACTGGTTTGGTAGCGTTCCATGCAATCTCAAGCATTGAACCATAAGAATCTGGCGTCGAACCTGAAATCGTACCTGAGCCCATCATATCGCCAACTTCTACTTTACAGCCAGTAATAGTGTGGTGGGTCAGCTGCTGTGCCATTGACCAATACATATATTTGAAATTAGTTTCGCAAACGACAGTGGCGTTGTCCGCATTTTCAGGCAATAACTCGACTGATAGATTGATGTCGTAGCTGTTTTTGCTGTCTTTTTGATTCAGATAAGCCAGCGGTTTTGGCTCTTGTGTTGGACATGGTGTCTTAAAAGGTGCCAATGCATCCATAGTTACAATCCAAGGCGAGACTTCAGAAGCAAAGGTTTTGGCATTAAATGGACCTAAAGGCACGTATTCCCATTTTTGTATGTCACGTGCTGACCAATCATTAAGTAACACCATGCCAAAGATATGATCAATAGCGTTATCTACTGCAATCGGCTGACCGATGTTGTTATTTTTACCGACGACAAAAGCAGTTTCCAGCTCAAAATCTAAACGCTTACAAGGTGAAAAAATAGGACGGTCATCAGCATTGGGTTTTAGCTGACCTGAGGGACGTATCACATCGCTACCACTCACAATAACGGTGCTGGCGCGGCCATTATAACCAACTGGCATTTCGGTCCAGTTAGGTAGTAGCGCGTTGCTCGGGTCACGGAACATAGTGCCGACGTTGGTTGCATGCTCTTTAGAAGAATAAAAATCGGTAAAACCCGGTACTTGAACGGGCAAATGCATAGTGACGTCAGCTTGCTTAAATAGTGCTTTGCTTTGTAAGTCTTTATTGTCACATAAAGAATTATTAGTATTAGACAGTAAGGTCTGGATGGTTTTTCGTGCTTTAGTCCAATTGTCGCGACCAGAATCAATAAAGGCGTTCAGAGTGGGCTGATTAAAATATGGACCGTTGTCTAAATTCAGCAAACCTTCTGTTTCGAGGACAGCCAAATCCAATACGTGCTCGCCAATGGCAACACCGGCACGGCGCTTGTTATTACCAGCACCATCTTTAGTCTCACTAAAAATGCCATAAGGTAGGTTGTGAATTGAAAAATCAGAATCGCTGGCGATATCGAGGAAAGAGGTGAGGTTGTTGTCAATCGTTGACATAGTTTGCTCCTTGCTAAAGTATATAATAAATTACGCTATGATTAACTGCTTACGTATAATGTAATTTAACAACGTATAGATTGCAAGGGCTTTTATGCAGCGTTTGCTTAAATGATGCTTGATGAGCTCATTGTAGAGAGTTGCGTCTTTGGCTCTAATGCTTCTTAGCAATGTAAATAGATAAACGCAGAACATAAAAAAAGGCTAAGCAACTGCTCAGCCTTTTTTCATTAAGATATTTTGGTGGTGTGTCAGAAAGTATGCTGAAGAAATAAAGGAGGGTGACAGCCAAAGCAAGATGATATATTTGAGGTTATGAAGACACAAA
>NZ_RRYW01000066.1 GCF_014861365.1 Psychrobacter sp. FME6 | reverse complement strand
CTGGTAATCGTTTAATTGATTTATTTTATAACATTTTTGTGGTCATCTGACTATATTTGCAACTCGGACGTTGTTATTATAAGAAGAACAATTTAGTTAATAAAAATATAGAGAATATAAAAATATAGGAAATATTATGAAGACTATTGCTTTTTTATTACACAATAACTTTGAACAAGCAGAGTATGAAGAGGTCAATGACCAATTAAAAGAAAAAGGTTATAAAACCATACTGATTACTACTGATAAACAAAAAGAAGTTCAAGGTATGAAGCAGGATGTAAATAAAGGCAAAACTTTCACGGCCGATATATTTGCTAAAGACGCAAAAGTAGAAGGTTATGATGCTCTGGTTTTGCCTGGTGGCACAGTTAATGCTGACACGATACGTGGCAATAAAGAGGCTCACGGTATTATTAAAGCGATTAATGATGCAAATAAGCCACTAGCTGTGATTTGCCACGCGCCTTGGATTCTTATTAATACTGGCATTGCTAAAGGTAAAACCTTAACGGCCTATCATTCTCTACAGACCGATTTAGAAAATGCAGGAGCAAAATTTGTAGATGAAAGCGTACACGTGGATGATAATCTTATTACCTCGCGCAACCCAGACGATATTGATAATTTTGTCAACGCTATCGATCAGGCGCTATCATAGAATCAATACTTGTAAAGCTAGCAACGTTTACTAGCTCTGAGCCATTTAAAATTTATAGACAGTACTCACTCATTACAATAACCAGTAAAAGGAAAATACTATGTCAAATTCTAATCCAAACGATACCAAGCTTGAGCAACAACGTTCTGACTCAGCAAAAGCTGCATTAAAAGGTCAAACCGAAGATAATCACACAGAAAATACTGAAGCCGCAGCAGATCGTATTGCTGATAATGTAGAACAAGCTAAAAAAGATAAGTAGAAGAGAAAAAATAGTCATTACTAATAGTCATTACTAAATAAAACGAGTACAAACGTTATAACGCGCTACTGATATGAATTTTCTTGTTGCGCTTGTTTTATAGTGGATTGACTAACGCTTAATAATAACGCTAATTTAGGAGTCGTTATGAGTAATTCATCAAAAAATATGGATCAAGAAGAAAAAAAGATCCAAAAACTGGCAGAGGACATCAACCCCAGCGAAGATACTACCCCTGATAGTTTGGCAGAAGCGACAACGGCACCTCTTGCTGATGACGAACTTGGTGGCAATGCGACTAAAAAAGATACCAATCAATAGGAAAGGTGACAGACGACAAGCCTGACTGTAACTATAAAACTATTATGAAAAACTGCTGCTAGTTCAGCAGTTTTTTGTTATAATTACCGTCACATTTGAACTGGGTTTTACATGAGACGCTATCCTTAACTTGTTGCTGTAAGCAGATGACACGGTTAAGAGCTATTTTGTATCAATACTGCCTGTGTTTAAGTGATTGTTTCAATAACTGATTGAGCTTGTCGTACACTAGGTCAACTCTAGTAATGCAGGGTTGTCCTGAATGGCGTACAAGTATCTTTTTTACTATTCTACTGCTTTTAAAGCGCACTCAAATTTGAGTCTGTCTTAAAGCTTTTAGCATTGCCGGAGATATTTATGCTAACTAACAACGATCGTGAACAAATCATTTCTCAATACCAGCGCGGCGAAAACGACACTGGTTCACCAGAAGTACAAGTAGCGCTATTAAGTGCACGTATCAACGATTTGCAGAACCATTTTAAAATGCACAAAGCAGATCATCATAGCCGTCGTGGTCTTATCCGTATGGTTAACACCCGTCGTAAATTGCTTGATTACCTAAAAGGTAAAGATCTTGGTCGCTACAGCACCCTTATTAGCCAGTTAGGTCTACGTCGTTAATTTAGCGACAATAGTACAAGTGGTTACTAAAACAAAAGATACCATCATTTGGTACTTTTTTAGAGTTTTTACTAAACCGCTTAGAACTTGCTTGTTGAGATTGATAAAATAGATTTTCTCTAAAAACGGTGTGGAACAGTTTCACGCCGTTTTTTTTATGCTTATGGATATGGTTTATCCAGCCAAAATAAATTGCGCCAGTTTGATACTGTGAGCGCAACCTACAAAGAACTTGGCCAAATAAGTACTGATATACTCAAAGTCGTCACTGCAATAATCTACCTGCGTTTTGTTTTGCAATTAATTGGTCAATGGCTATAAATCACGGTAAAATAATGCAGGGTATAGGTAGGTTTGTAGCCTGACAATCGTTAATAGAATGATTGTTTGTAGAAAGTCGTTATTTATAGAGTGGCTACTACTAATTTAAGTAGGCTAAAGCGCAAAAGATACGATGAATGGAGATTAGTGCTATCGACCCCTTTTTGATAGTATTTATAGTGAAAACTTATAGTAAGACCACATTTGAATGACCAAACACACGCAAGAGTATGATGTCTATTATAGATAGAGACATGAGATAAATAAGTAAGGATATTGGCCTTAATTGACGTGATCCCAAAATAGGAAGCGTGTCAATTATTGGTTATATACAAAGAATTTTAATGACAAGTATCAGCTTTTTATAGCGCTGATATTACTTTTGTCAGTCAACATTAGGAAGATTATATGACAATGTTTAACACCATTAAGCGTGAATTCCAGTATGGCAACCAACAGGTTGTTATCGAAACAGGTCGCGTTGCGCGTCAAGCAAACTCTATCTTGGTTCACATGGGCGGCGTTACCGTATTAGTAGCCGCTGTTGTGAAATCGGAAGCCAAAGAAGGTCAAAACTTCTTTCCGCTAACCGTGAATTACCAAGAAAAGATGTATGCTGCGGGCAAAATCCCAGGTGCTTATGGCAAACGTGAAGGCCGTGCGAGCGAGTTTGAAACACTCACTTCACGTCTAATTGACCGCCCGATTCGTCCGCTATTCCCTGAAGGCTATGTCAACGAGGTTCAAATCACGGCGACGGTTGTGTCATCAGACAAAACCCAATCAGCCGATATCGCTGCACTCATCGGTGCTTCAGCCGCGCTAGCTATCTCTGACGCACCATTTAACGGCCCAGTCGCTGCGGCACGTGTTGGCTTTATCAATGGCGAATACGTACTCAACCCAACGCTTGAGCAGCTCACAGAAAGTGATCTGGACCTAGTCGTCGCTGGTACTAAATCTGCGGTATTGATGGTTGAATCAGAAGCTGCAGAGCTGTCAGAAGACCAAATGCTAGGTGCTGTATTGTACGGTCATGAGCAGCAACAAATCGTGATTGATAATATCGCGTCACTGGCAGAAGAAATCGGTACGGCTAAGCAACAGTATGCTGCCCCTGAGCGTGATCAAGCGTTAGAGACCAGCATGAAAGAGCAGTTCGGTACGCAAGTGGCTGATGCTTATACGATTACTGATAAGCAAGAGCGCTACACCAAGCTTGATGAAATTAAGCAATCGATTATCGAGGCACTTGCTGGTGATACTGAGTCAGAAAATTATGCTGACACCGTATCTGAATTAAAAGAAATCTATAACGACCTTAAATATCGCACCGTTCGTGACAATATCTTATCTGGTAAGCCACGTATCGATGGTCGTGATCTTGAGACTGTCCGCGCCCTTGATGTGGAAGTTGGTGTATTGCCATTTACCCATGGTTCAGCACTATTTACTCGTGGTGAGACGCAAGCATTGGTTACAACCACGCTTGGTAATACGCGCGATGTGAATATGATTGACTCGCTAGCGGGCACCATCCGTGATCATTTCATGTTGCATTATAACTTCCCGCATTTCTCAGTCGGTGAAACGGGTCGTGAAGGTATTCCAAAACGTCGCGAAATCGGTCACGGCCGTTTAGCGCGCCGCGGTGTACAAGCGATGCTACCAGACAGCGAACGTTTCCCGTACGTTATCCGTGTGGTATCAGAAATCACTGAATCTAACGGTTCATCTTCAATGGCGTCTGTTTGCGGTGCAAGCTTGGCATTAATGGATGCTGGCGTACCATTAAAAGCACCGGTTGCTGGTATCGCCATGGGTTTGGTCAAAGAAGGCGAGCGTTTTGCGGTATTGTCTGACATCTTAGGTGATGAAGATCATCTTGGCGATATGGACTTTAAAGTCGCTGGTTCTAAAGACGGTATCACTGCCCTGCAGATGGATATCAAAATTGAAGGTATTACCCCAGACATCATGGAGCAAGCGTTAAAACAAGCCCATGCTGGTCGTATCCATATCTTAGACGCGATGAATAAAGTATTGCCAGAGAGCCGTACTGAAATCAACGCGCATGCACCTAACTATGCGGTTATCGAAATTAACCCAGACAAAATCCGTGACGTTATCGGTAAAGGCGGCGCAACGATTCGTCAGCTAACCGAAGAAACGGGTGCAGTTATCGATATCGATGATGCTGGTACTATTCGCATCTTTGGTGAAAACAAAGCGGCAACGAAAGCTGCTATCGGTAAAATCGAAGCAATCACTGCAGAAGTTGAAGTGGGCAAAACCTATGAAGGTACGGTCGCGCGTATCGTTGACTTCGGTGCCTTTGTCAATGTATTGCCAAATACAGACGGCCTCGTGCATATCTCGCAAATCGCAGAAGAGCGCGTTGAGAATGTATCTGACTATCTAAAAGAAGGTCAGACGGTGAAAGTCTTTGTACAAGACGTCGACAACCGCGGTCGTATTAAACTGACCATGAAAGGTATTGAGCAGAACTAATACTGGATATTCGACATAGTTTAAATTTAGAAAACCGCTTTGGGTTGCTTAATAAGCACTCAAGGCGGTTTTTTTATGGACGTAAAAAATTATTTAAGCATCAAATAGCGTTTCAAAGTGACTCGACGGTATCAATATCTTTAGGAAGATGAATATCGATGCGAATTTTCGGTAAGTCTTGTAGATGCTGTATGAGTAACGGTAAGATATCAGCGTGCCAGTCTAATGGTAGCGAGCTTGCGTTTGCGACATTCGCTTCATTGGATGAGTTTACTGCCTCACTTTGTGAGTGTTTATGAATAAGTGGACGTGCCAGTAGAGCAATTCTACGGAGAGCTTGGTAGCGGATAAGAGGTATGAGCTGCTGCTGTAAGTCGGCTAAGGCTGCTGTCAACCAACGCGCACGCGATGGATGATAAGGGTGGTTTGATACAACAAGATTGGCAATGTAGCTTGGTTGGTTGCCGTTATTGCTGATTCCAAGTCCAGCCTGCTCACGTGTACGTTTATGCAGTAAACAACTACCCACGCTTAGACTGCCATCACGGCAAGCGCGATAATAACGTTGATAGTTATCAGGAAATAAAGTTTTTGTTCGGGTAAGGATAGGGTCTAAAAGCACACCAGCGCTATTGACGGGTAAAATAAGCAACTGTGCGCTGCTATTTAAAATAGGGGCGTGGGTGGGTTGTAGAGTCGCCATTATCAGCCCCTTTATAAAGAATTTACATTATTTTGTATTAGGTTTTGGGTCTGTTCTTGCTTCTATTTGTGCTATTTGTTGTTCGAGCAACTCGATTTGCTCAGCTTTCATCTCTGTCAGTTGTTTATTCATCGCAACCTGCTCAGCGGCAAGCTTTTCTTGTTCGGCTAAGCGCTTACGCGTATCCTCTAAGCGATCAATTTCTTCTTTAGCCAAACTGTCTGTTTCTGGTAATGGCGCGTTTAAGATAGCCTCAGAGTCAGATGCTATAGGGTCAGTGACCATAGGCACTGCTTGGCTGTTATCTGCTGTCACCTCGCTATTTTCTAATTCATTTGTTTCATTTGTTTCATTGTCTGCTGGTATAGAAGCAGATTGAGCCGCCCCAGTTTGCTCAGTCATCGATGGTGAGGCTGATTCACTGACAGGCTTTGGAACTTCTGGTCCGGATTGCTTTGAGACTAGATAACCGATAGCAATAAGTACTAATATAAGCACTAGCCACATTTTTTGGCGTGATTTCACAGGTTTATCTGTGGATGATTTGCTTGATAAAGGACGCATTTCTTTCTTATTCATAAGATGGTCGATTTATGTTAAAAATATAAGTAGCCATACTATAGCAAACTCAAAATAAAAAGCCTATCTAATGATAGATAGGCTAGTAGTTGTTAAGAGTTGACGTTAGTTATTCGGGACGATATTTAAGGCTTAAACTTCACCGTACCACTGGTGCCAGTCGTCATTGCGTCGCGAGTAAGCTGGTCCTCCAAATGGTTTTTGGCACTGATAGCATCAGGATCAGGGCGATGCTCTGTATGACCGCACTGAGTACATTCGATGTATTCATCAGGTTCGGGCGTGACGATATTGACTTGTACTACCGCATCCATTGCCTGACATTTGGGGCAGCGCACACCCGCCAAAAACCGACGTTTGGGGCTGGAGGATTGATAGCGCATTTAAATCACCTCACCTGTCGTTTGTGTATTTGCCGCCTCAGTCGTCTTGGCATCGCTAAAGCCGCTGTGACGCAATAAAGCATCGATACTGGCACTACGCCCACGGAAATTCTCAAAGTTGGTCTTAGCAGGGAAGCTACCACCCACTGATAAAATCGTCTCACGAAATGCTTTACCAGTGAGGGGATTAAAAATACCATCTTCTTCAAACTTACTAAAAGCATCAGCAGATAATAGCTCGGCCCATTTATAAGAATAATAACCAGCGGCATAACCCCCAGCAAAGATGTGACTGAAACCATTGGCAAAGCGGTTATAGTCAGGTGTCTGCATAACAGCGATATCATGACGCACGGTATTTAGCGTGACTAAGATACCTTCATAATCAAGCGCTGGTGTATGCGCATGAATCAGTAAATCAAAAAGTGCAAACTCAATTTGACGCAGCGTCTGCATCCCACTTTGGAAGTTTTTTACCGCCAATAGTGCATCGAGTTTGTCCTTTGGTAGTGGTGCGCCTGTTTCGACATGGCTACTAATGAGCGCGATACCTTCGGCGTCCCATGCCCAATTTTCCATAAACTGACTGGGTAGCTCAACCGCATCCCATTCGACGCCATTAACGCCAGCGACATCACCAATGGTGACTTGGGTCAATAGATGGTGCAAACCATGACCAAACTCATGGAACAAGGTAATCACTTCATCATGGGTCAATAAGCTTGGTTTACCATCAAGGGCAGGGGTAAAGTTACCAACCATAAAGCACACAGGCAGCTGTTGATGCTCCTGCTCGTCATAAGTATAACGCGACTGGAAACCGCTCATCCAAGCACCGCCGCGTTTACCACTACGGGCAAATAAGTCAAAGTAAAAGCCACCGAGCAAGTTATCATTAGCATCGAATAATTGATAAAAACGCACGTCGTCGTGCCAGCGCGATACAGAGGTTTTATCCGTATTATCGTTCGGACTGTCATTGTTTTGTTCTTTTACTTTGATACCGTATAAACGTTCTACAATAGCAAATAAGCCGCTAACCACTTTTGGTAAGGGGAAATAAGGACGAATCTCTTCTTGCGATAGGCTAAATTCGCTTTGTTTGACCTTTTCTGCGATATAAGCACTGTCCCATGGCTGCAAGTCATCAATAGCATATTCTTTGGCATATTTTTGCAACTGTGCTAAGTCTTGTTTAGCGGTTGGGGTTGCTTGCGTAGCCAAATCACGTAAGAAGGTCTCCACTTCCGCCACGCTATCTGCCATCTTGGTTGAGAGCGACACTTCTGCATAATTATTAAAGCCCAATAGCTTGGCTTTTTGCTCACGTAATTGCAAAATTTGACTCATGATATCGGCGTTGTTTAGTGACTCGCCTTTAGCATTGCTGTGCTTATCAAACTCAGAAGCACGGGTGACATAGGCGCGATATAGGGTCTCACGTAAGTTGCGATCGTCAGCATAGGTCATAACAGCAAGGTAAACGGGGATATTTAAGCTTGCTACGTAATAAGGCGTTGGTAGTGCATCGATATCCGTTTGTGTGAGCGCACCGCTGGCAAGTTCGCGTGCTTTATACTGTTCGCCGGCATCAGCCAGTAGCGCCAGACCGCTTTCAGTCAAGCCAGCTAATTGCTCTTGCTCAAGCGGCAAAGCGTATGCTTGGGTAGCATCTAAGATATGATCTGAGAATGTCGCTGACAACGTTGATAGCTCACTTTGAATAGCAGCAAATTTTTCTTGTTCAGCTTTCGGTAACGCAACACCTGATAACTCAAAGCTGCGTAGGGCAAGCTCAATGGCACGCGCTCGTGCTGGCTCGAGCTCAGCGAAAAACGCTGTGTCATTTACGATGGTTTGATAGCGGTTAAATAGCGGCTGATGCTGACCCACACGCGTGCCATAAGCCGACAGCTTAGGTAGCAGCTCGTGATGCACATGACGAATATCATCATTGCTCATTACACTATTGAGATGTGACAAAATACCCCAGCTGCGATCCAATGCCACATTGATATGGTCAAAGGTCATCACCTCGGTCAGAGCTTGCTTAGCACTGATATCAGCACCATTCTCGCTATTTGTCGTTGCTGTCAGCTCATCTAAAAAAACATTGGCTGCATCGATAGCGCTAATGACTTGGCTTTGTAAGCTGTCTGGTGTGGCACTGGGAAAATCAACAAGGTGTAAATCTGGAGAAATAGAAGTCATAAAAATATCCGTTATTGATGAATGAGTTATTATTAATAGGTGTGCGGTTATAAAGGGCGTTCATTTGGTAGAAAATATGCAGTCATAAGACATATATTGCAAAAGTTATAGCTAATAGCACTGTCTCGGTTTTAAAGTGAATCCATTATATAATATTTGTACTTATTTTTTTCGGACTGACTATTACTGTCTTATGTATAAGCTAAGCTATATAAAATATGGGTTCATTTGGTAGGAATGCAACCTCGTCATTTGTAATGTAGAGAGCTGAGTGGTGTTGCTCTCGATATAAAAATATCCTTAAAACCAAGTATTTCCTGTTTTATAACAATATAGATTACTCTACTTACAAAGCGCTATCATTTGCTTGCAAATTAACCCTATAGCGGGTGAGGTTTGACTGTTAGCATCAAGGTAATGAAGCATAAAAAGCAGGTTTTAAGAAAAACACCTTCATTAAAAAATTACTAATAAAAAAAGTACCAGCTTTAAAAATAAGACAGAAAAAAGCATTGGCCAAAATAACTAATATGAAAATATAAGTGTTATAGCCAGTTCAATATAAACACAACATACAACGGGACTGAAATGCTTTCGCTTAAAATATAAATTTTTCAGTATGGATTTTAAGCATAGAAATGGCGTAGGCATAGCAAGCCAGAAATACTACTTATAACGTTAAGAGTAAATGATAATAAAATAAGGAGCACTATATGAAAGCGACTCTCAAAAGTTTACGAGAAACAAAGGCCGACCCTGCGGTTAGTATCTTCGTAAAAACGCATCGCGAGCACCCTGCCAACGATAAAGATCCTATTGCCCTAAAAAACCAATTAAAAGTAGCCGAAGAACGCTTAACTAAAGAATACGATAAGCGTACTGCGACCACAATTTTAGATAATATTCATGCTAAAACCAATGAGCTCAATCATAATTATAACCTTGATACTTTAGCGATATTTGCCAGTACTGAGGATGTGAAAATTATTCGCATGCCTATCGACACAACAGAGCGCGTGGTGATTTCGACCAGCTTTGCGACTCGCGATTTGGTCCGTGATATGGCCAGTGCCGTTCATTACTATACGGTGGTATTAACGCGTGATAACGCTCGTTTGATCGAAGCATCCAACGACCGTGTCGTCAGAGAGCTTGATAAAGATGACGATGTACAAAACAATATGGAAAATATTCAGTTTCCTATCGAAAACAATGGGTTGTATACAACGGGTGATGGCGGCTCAGATCGTTCCGCGAATAACGAAAGCAGCTCCTTAAAAGAGTTTTTCAACCAAGTAGATAAAAGCGTACAAGAGCTGTGGGGTGAGCATAAGATGCCTCTGGTCATCGTTGGTGATGCAAAAAATATTGGCTACTATAAAGAAGTCTGTGATCGTCCAGATAACATTATTGCTACCGTATCAAATGCCACCAATTTAGAAGATGGTAGTGCCCAGCATATCGTTGATAGCGTACAAGAAGCAGTAGAAGGCTATCGTACATCGCTACATCAAGCGGCTATGGGTGAGATTGATAAAGCGCGCGGTGCAAACATGCTGCAGACGGATTTACAAGAAATTTACCGTAGTGCCTTCCAAGGTGTGGGCGAAACGCTCTATATCCGTCGTGGCTATATGCAATCTGCCAAGATTGATGAAGAGGCGCAAACCTTAAGTCTGGCTGATGATGCTGCAGCAGAAGGTGTGACTGATGATGCGGTTGGCGAAATCATCGAGCATGTGATTCATAATGGTGGTGAGGCAGTATTTATGCCACAAGACATTATGGGTGAAGACCAGCCGATTGCTCTAGTCACTCGCTATTAATGGATGGCTTAGATTCAGTAATGAATTAGCCATTGGTCATTGATATCACATAGGTATAACATGGAGCATTGGTTCGATACGAGCCAATGCTTTTTTTATGTTGATGATGCCTCTAAATTTTCGTCTAATATTATATACTATAGTGCAGTAGGTTGTTAAATGATGCGAAACAACATATTCAATACTATTATGATATTTAGCGTCACAGCGATGGTAGCCCTTAGCTCCAGCCCCAGTATGGCAAATACGGATGTGAATAATATATCTGTGAACCCTCTATCATGGAATCAATTGCCGCCTGCTATTCAAAACTATTATCAAATAGACTCTAAAAAAAACAAACTGAAGCTAAACGCCAAAGATATCGTTGCTATTCGTTCTTGGATTAGCACAGAAGGAGATCAGTATTTGGTTCAATTACAGCGCTTCAATTCAACCAATAGCGCTGATGAGCCAGCAGGAGAGGTCTTCACGCATTTATATACGATAGATGCACAAGAGGCTTTACGAGTATGGCAAATATATGATTATGTAGCCTGCGATGGGTTAGATGTAATCGCAGAATTCGCTAAAAACACCGCCGTAGTAACTGATATTAATAATAACGGTGCTGTTGAAGTGAGTGTTCCTTATTATCTCGGTTGTCGTGGTGGCGTAAGTTATGATGAGATGAAAGTAATCATGTACGAAGGACAGCAAAAATTTGCTGTACGTGGTAACTCTGCAATTTGTAACGCCAAGACAGGTCAACCAGTTGACACTACTGGTTCTTATGGTGGTGACTACAAAGTTGATGAAAAGCTATTACAGCAATCAACGCTATCGGCGCCTCAAAAATCAGTGTTTAGACGTCACTTGAAATCAGTGTGGCGAGATAATCAATGTTCCATTTATTTTAAGTATGATGACTAATTCTATGACTAATACCACCTCTTTTGTTTTAACCAGCTATAACATTCATAAAGGCATGTCGCCGATGAATCGCCAAGTCAAAATACAAGGTATCGCTAAAGCACTCGATATCATTGGCTCAGACATACTGTGTCTACAAGAAGTACAGGGGCAAAACCTCAAGCGCAATATGCAATACAACGAATACCCTGACCAATCACAGCATGAATGGTTTGGTGAGTACCTACAATTAGAAAATAGCTATGGCAAAAATTCAGAATATGACAATGGACATCATGGCAATGCCGTTCTGAGCCGCTTTCCACTTGATCCGAAACACAACGTCAATATCACTGTCAATAAGCTTGAGCAGCGTGGGGTTCTACATTGCGAGGTACAACCGATAGGCTGGGAGATGCCCGTCGTCGTTTTATGCGCTCATTTAAACCTATTTGAACGCGATCGTATCAAGCAGTATGAAGCAATTTCTAACTATGTACGTAATGAGATTAGCCGCGATCAGCCGTTGATTTTGGCAGGTGACTTTAATGACTGGAAAAAAATGTCCTGCGACAAGCTGGCGTCTGACTTGGGTATGACCGAAGCTTTTAAGCATTGTCATGGCAAGCTGTTACCCACGTTTCCAGCTAAGCTTCCTGTGCTGAGCTTAGACCGTATTTACGTACGTAATCTTAGGGTCAAAGATGCTTGGGTGCACACTGGCAAGCCATGGTCAACGCTATCAGACCATCTACCTTTGAGTGCAGAGTTGGCCTTGCCGTAGAATAAAAATAGGCTTATCGTAACCTGTCACTGCCATATCTTTTTAAACCTAAGCTGATATAAAATAATAAATAAAAGGATAACAACTTATGTCTAATAAACAACTACCAACGACTCAACACGCTGTACTCATACGTGAGTTTGGCGAGCCTGAAGTGATGACGTATCAAGACGGGGTGGCTATTCCTGAAATAAAGGACAATCAAGTATTGGTTAAAGTCGCTTATGCTGGCATCAATCCTGTCGATTACAAAACCCGTCAAGGCAAAGGTTGGGGCGCTGACAGTATCCAAAAAAATAAGTTTGACCATGACCAGCCAGCTATCTTGGGGTTCGATGTAGCAGGCGTTGTGGTCAAAAGTAATAGTGATGAATACGCGGTTGGTGATAATGTCGCTGCGCTTAGTTTCGGCGGCAGTTGCTACGCTGAATATGTCGCAGTCGATGCTGAACTAGCGGCGAAAGTACCTGAGTCTGTCACGCTGGAGCAAGCGGGAGCACTGCCGTGTATCGGGCAAACAGCGCTACAGTTTGTAGAGTTTGCAGATATTAAAGATGGTGAGCACGTGGTGATAAATGCCCCAGCAGGCGGCGTTGGTCATTTGGCGATTCAGTTTCTGATGAATAAAATTACTGAGGATAATATAAAGGTAAGTGTTATTTGCTCGCCAGAGAAATATGAAAAACTGGATGGCTTAATAGATAAAAGCAAGCTGACAGGATGGATTGATTATACCAAAGACGATGACTTTCCTAAGCTGCAAGCCGATGTATTACTAGATTTAGTCGGTGACGACGCTGGCGTGCGTGCCTTAAAAGTTGTGAAACAGTCAGGACGTGTCTATGTATTACCGACAATTTGGGTCGATAAACTAAAAGAAGCAGACAGTGGTAAAGACTTAAGTATAGAGGGTTATGCAGTACAGCCGAATGGCCAAGATATGGCAAAGGTTTTACAAGAGGTCGCTGATAATAAACTGACCTTGCATATTCAGCAAGCATACCCCTTGTCTAAAGTAGTAGAGGCCCATCGTGAGCTACAAAAAGGCGGTACTTTTGGCAAGATTGTTTTAAAAGTAAGCTAAGTGACGTTATAGCTAAGTGATGTTGGCTTAATTAAGTGTCACCTATCTAAAATTTGTCTAAATGTGAGGCTAATCCGTCCTTCAGAGATGGATTTGGTCTTGGTGATGGTATGCTTCCAGAATGTCTGCGTATCACCATGCATGACGATAAGCTGACCGGACTCAAGATGAAGCTCAACTTTATCTTGAGTTTTTTTATGCTTAAAAACAAACTTACGCGTGGCACCAAGAGACAAGGAAGCAATAATTGGCTGCGCACCTAACTCTTTTTCATCATCGGCATGATAACCCATGCCGTCCTCGCCAGAAGGGTAGTAGTTGAGCAAGCAAGAATTAAAATCAGCGTTGATGCCTATTTTTGCTAACTGCTGTTCGATATAAAGTTTCACATGAAACACTGTATCTGACCACTCGATGGTTTGACGGCAATGTCCAGAATATTGATAACTGACACCACTATCACCCATCCAAACGATTTGACGTGTGGTGACATGCGTTTTGCCAAATAACGTGACAATATCAGATTGCCAAGGTAGCTCGGTCAACAGACTATAATATAAAGCGCTTGGGTAATCGATAATTATCCCTAAGTCATTCACTTTACCTTCATAAGGCAAGAGGTTATCATTAGGCATAGGAGCAAAAAGGTCAGTCATTGTTAAGCTTGTTTGCTGCTTTGATAATGTTCATTGATAACCTGAGCACACAATTCTGGCGCTTCCATCGGTAATAGATGCCCATAATCTGTCAAGGAGATGATACTGTCGTCAGGGACAAATTTTTGCCACTGCTGACGCACTTTATGACTGATAAACAACGTCGGCTTACCCGTAATAAGGGTATAAGGACAGCTGAGCTGCTTAAGCGCTGCATCGATATGAGGCGCACCAAAATAATTGGCCAGTTCTTGTTTGGGGGCAAACATCAAGGTGTAATCACCGTCATTATTGGCGGTTAGGCTTTGCTCAGCAAATATCCTCAGGTGTTTATCGCTGATACGTCTATAAGCACGTTGCGCGCGCAAGTGCTCGTAGTAATCATAGATACTTGGCCAGGTAGCTTGCTTAGTCAGCGTACTTTTAAAGGGTTCGCGGCTCAGCAGTAGCTTGCGTGGCAGTAAGTTGTATAGCGTCGCTTGTTTTTTGGTAAACGTCACAGGCTCTATAAGATAGAGCTGTGAGAAAAGCTCTGGGCGCAGGGCAGCGGCTATCGCAGTGGCGGTTGCCCCTTGTGAATGACCGATACCAACGACAGGCTTATCTTGGGTTTTTTCCAAAAACTCAATCAACATATCCGCATCTTGTTCGCGGGTGAGGCGACGGCTCTGCGGCTGATCGTACCAATAGCCGCGCAGGGCCAATGAGGTAATATCAAAGTCAGTTGCCAACGCACTTAGCAATGGCGTGTAGGTGCCAACGGTGAAACTATTGCCGCCATAAAAATGGGCAGGTTGGCGTTGACTATTAGCTGTGTTCGCTGCTGAATTCAGCTGCTGCAAATCATAATAGCGTGCTTGTTTGCCGCCAAGGCTGATACTGTTAGTAAATGCTTCCATAAAATAGTCACTTCCCTGTGCAAGGTTTTTCTAATAAGTAAGGTGCTTTTAATAAATAAGATAGCTTTAATAAGTAAAACACCTTTAATTAATTGTCTTCACCTAAGAAACCACCACTTTGACGATGCCATAAGCGTGCATAGACACCGTGAAGATTTAATAGCTCATCATGGCTACCTTGTTCGATAATTTGTCCTTTATCCATGACCACCAGTCTATCAAGAGCGGCGATGGTAGAGAGTCTATGCGCAATCGCAATGACCGTTTTTCCGGTCATGATATCATTTAGGCTTTCGGTAATGGCAAACTCAATCTCAGAGTCAAGCGCACTGGTGGCTTCATCCAATAATAAAATCGGCGCATTTTTTAGCATAACACGTGAGATAGCAATACGCTGACGTTGACCGCCAGAAAGTTTGACCCCGCGTTCACCAACTTGGGTGTCGAGTCCAGTGTTACCTTTGTCGTCATATAAGTCTTTGATAAAGTCCCATGCTTGGGCTTGTTTGGCAGCAATAACAATTTCTTCGTCGCTGGCATCGGGACGTCCGTAAGCAATATTTTCACGTACGGTACGATGCAATAATGAGGTATCCTGAGTGACCATGCCAATTTGCTGACGTAAAGATTCTTGGGTGACCTCATCAATGGCTTGTCCGTCGATGTAGACTTTACCGCTATCAACATCAAAGAAGCGTAGTAGCAAATTAACAAGGGTAGATTTACCCGCACCTGAACGTCCGACTAAACCAATTTTCTCACCTGATTTGATATCCAGATGGAAGTTATCGAGAAGTTTATTAGTAGGTGCTGTCGATGCTTCGATCTCTTTTAAAGTATTGCCTTCACTATCGATGCTATCAACATTACTCACATCGGCCACATTACCCATATCAGCTAAGTTACCTTCATAACTAAAATCAACATGATCAAAAACGATACGACCATCGGTGACTTTTAAGTCTGGCGCATGCGGTTTATCAATGATGGTTTGCGGTGCTGATAACGTGCGCATGCCGTCTTGTACCGTACCGATACTCTCGAACAGGCTAGCCGTTTGCCACATAATCCAGCGTGTTAAACCATTTAACCGCAGCGCCATGGCGGTCGCAGCAGCAATAGCGCCAACACCAACGGCACCTTGTTGCCATAAATAGATACCAATACCCGCGGTACTACTGACCAAGATAACACTGATAAGATGGGTTGAGACTTCAAGGTAGCTGACCCAGCGCATTTGTGCATGGACCGTTCCTAAAAACTGTCCCATAGCGTTTTTGGCATAACCAAGCTCACGGCGTGAATGGCTAAACAGTTTGACGGTCATGATATTAGCATAAGCATCGGTAATACGCCCTGTCATCAAGGCACGAGCATCTGCCTGTACGATGGCGGTCTGTTTTAATTTAGGAATGAAATACCACATCGCCAGCCAAACCAGCCCGAACCACGCAATAAAAGGTATTAACAATAGGCTATCTAAATTAAATAGAATGATACCTGAGGTAATAAAATACACCGCGACATACATAAACATGTCGGTGACCGTCATCACGGTATCACGTACGGCTAACGCCGTTTGCATCACTTTAGCCGAAACACGGCCAGAGAATTCATCTTGATAAAACTGCATCGATTGACCGAGCATACGCTGATGAAAACGCCAGCGCATCTGCATAGGGAACACGCCTTGCAAAGTTTGAAAATGAATAAGTGACGATAAGGTAATCCAGAATGGGCTGACTATCATGACGGCCAGTATCATTAGCAGCATATCGCCTTTTTCTGCCCAGAGATTCAGCGGGGTATAAACGCCGAGCCAATCAACGATATTCCCAATCCAAGCAAATAGCATTGCCTCGTAGATACCTATACCAGCAGATAAAATCATGAACAGCAATAACCAGCCGCGTAGACCTTTGGTACATGCCCACATAAACTTTACCATGCCATCGCGAGGTGATGGTAGCGGCATGGGTGTTTCAGGAAAGGCAGGTAATCGATTTTCAAAAAAGCGAAATAGAGCATTCATAGGCGGTAATAAAACATCAATAGCAGTACGTCAAGATAAGCATTATAAGGCGCTATCTTGAATCGTTACTTTTGTGATTAGGAATGTCTGTTATTTTAACAAAATTCACTCTGATGGCTGCATGCTAATTGTAAGCTGAGCGACATAGGTTGTATGTAACTCCCCACCAATACAGTGCTGGCATGAAGAGTCTTGGCATTAAAAATTACTATCAATCAAACACTACGATAAATAGATTGCTGAATACGAAATATTTTGTTACATTCCATGGTTTCGCATTATTTAATAGCGCCTGTAAATAATTATTAAATGACAAATAAATGATAAAAGAGTCAGGCAGTTGAAAGCAGATGTAGTACTAACAACAGTAGTAAATACCAATAATAAATACGCAAAATTGCGGCTGAATAAAGGCTTAGATTAACACACCAAGTGCAACGCTAAATTATATTATAGAACACCTGATTGGGCGTTTTAAACCCTAATCGTTTTCTTGGTCTGTTGTTTAGTTTATTCTCAATGTCCTGTATCTCATTATCAGAGACTTGTCTAAAGTCACAACCC
>NZ_RRYW01000065.1 GCF_014861365.1 Psychrobacter sp. FME6 | reverse complement strand
GACAGCCATGATAAGTTAAGGCATGGTCACCAATGAATTGACGTTTGCAGTCCTTGCATTGGTAGTTCTGCTTGCCATAGCTTTTTATGCCGTTTTTCTTTAAACTGGGACTGTGACAGTCGGGGCAGCTGATATCTATTTGTGTCTTCATAACCTCAAATATATCATCTTGCTTTGGCTGTCACCCTCCTTTATTTCTTCAGCATACTTTCTGACACACCACCTAAAATTTATCTTATTTTTCTAATTTAATTGCTATTTTATAATAGAGAGTCCCATGCCGCCTAACTTTCATACCGACACCCCACTCGCCCAGCGTATGCGCCCAACGACGCTTGATGCCATTATTGGTCAAGAGCATTTATTAGCAAAAGGGGCACCGTTAAGACGCTTAGTGGAACAAGGACATCTGCCGTCGATTATTTTGCATGGCGAAGCAGGTATCGGCAAAACCACCATCGCCATGCTATTGGCTGATGCCGTTGGACGACCATTCCATGCGCTGTCTGCGCTAAATACTGGGGTGAAGCAACTGCGAGAAGTGCTAGAAAGCAAAGACTCTCTAAGCTTTGAGTCGCCGGTGGTATTTATCGATGAGATTCACCGTTTTAATAAAGCCCAGCAAGATGCGTTACTTGGCGCGGTAGAGTCTGGCGATATTACCTTGATTGGCGCGACGACTGAAAACCCTTCTTTTAGCGTCAATAACGCCCTGTTATCACGTTGCCAAGTATATCGCTTGGAGCCACTGACGCCTGAGCAAATTGCAGCAGTATTACAGCGGGCGCTCTCAGAAGATAATGTATTTAAAAAGTTGACTGTCGATTTGCAGGCGCAAGAAACCATCAGCCAATTGGCACATGGTGATGCGAGAAAGGCGCTAAACTTATTAGAGCTGGCGATTCAAACGGCTGACACCAACCAATCACCGCTCATCGTCGATGATGCTTTAGTCGCTCGTGTCGCCCAGACCGCGCTGGTGCGCTACGATAAAGATGGTGAGCAGCATTATGATATCGTCTCAGCGCTGATAAAGTCCGTACGCGGCTCCGATCCTGATGCAGCGCTGTACTGGATGGCGCGGATGTTGGTCGGTGGTGAGCCTGCTGATTTTATTGCGCGGCGCTTGGTCATTTTGGCCAGTGAGGACATCGGCAATGCTAACCCCAACGCACTACTTCTCGCCGACGCTGCCTTGCGTAGTGTGCAATCTATCGGCATGCCCGAAGCGCGCATTATATTGGGCCAAGTGGTGGTCTATCTGGCGACCAGTGCCAAAAGCAACAGCACTTATAAAGCCATTAATGCAGCAATGAGTTTGGCAGAAAAAGATGCCTCACCTGTCCCGCTGCATCTGCGTAATGGTGTCACTAAGTTGATGCGCAATCAGGGCTATGGGCAAGGTTATGTTTATCCGCACGACTATCCCAATCATTACTACGCTCAAAGCTACTTACCAGATAATTTGCTGGGCACAAGCTTCTATCAGTTTGCGGACAATCAGCGTGAACAACACAGCAAACAGTTTATGGATTGGCTAAAAAGCCAAGCGGCAAGTAACGAATAAGCTCGAGTGGTATTTATTATTGATAACACACATCACTGTTTTTGAGCTACTGAGCGATAGAGTTTAGAGATGAGGCAGCATGCTGGGGTGAAAAGCGTTAAAATGGCCTCATAACGATACAGATAGTCGGTTCAAAATAAAAGCGATACGATTGTAGTAAAGTAAATAGCACTGTATCGGTTTTAAAGTAAATCTACTATACAAGCCAATTGAGTGCTTGATTTTTATAGTAGCCAGCAGATTGCTTTGACCATGAGCCACTTTGCCTAACCGCAACAGCGCTTTGAGCAATCTACTGCTACAATAGACAAATAACATTTTATATCCCCAATCACACATATGTATTAGTACCATTCCCAAAAATCTGAGTAGCAAGGAAAACGAGTGTTAGTGCTACCTTTAGTAGACTAAGCGAGTTTGACACCGTTAATCGTATTTTTTGGGTTGGGTATAATAATAAAACATTGAGACCTACTATGAGTTTAGATACGATTCCTGAGATTATAGAAGACATTCGTGCTGGTAAAATGGTCATCTTGATGGATGATGAAGACCGCGAAAACGAAGGCGATATCATCATGGCGGCGACCCATGTGCGCCCAGAAGATATTAACTTTATGATTACCCATGCGCGTGGTTTGGTTTGCCTAACCTTATCGCAGGCACGTTGCCAGCAGCTGGCATTACCGCTGATGTCAGACCGCAATGAGGCAAAATTTAGCACCAACTTCACTGTGTCTATCGAAGCGGCAGAAGGCGTCACCACCGGTATCTCTGCTGCCGATCGCGCGCGTACCGTGCAGGCAGCTGTTTCCTCTTCGGCCAAACCTGAAGACATTGTTCAGCCGGGGCATATCTTCCCAATCATGGCACAAAACGGCGGCGTCCTGCATCGGGCTGGCCATACCGAAGCGGGTTGTGATTTGGCTCGACTGGCAGGCCTTGAGCCAGCAGCGGTGATTGTCGAAATTATCAATGCTGATGGTACGATGGCGCGCCGTGACGATTTAGAGATATTTGCCAAAGAACATGGTATCAAAATGGGTACGATTGCCGATCTTATCAATTATCGTATTGCCAATGAGCAGACGGTAGAAGAGATTGAGTCGCGTCCTTTTGAGACTGAACATGGCACCTTTACCCTGCATCGCTTCCGCGAGTTTGGTGCTGACGAGACGCATTTAGCCTTGGTCAAAGGGGATGTGAGCGAAGGCGTGAGTACCGTACGTGTGCATGGTTTCCACCCATTACGTGATTTGTTTGCCGCAAAAAATGACACGACAGGTCGTAGTGGCTGGAGCGTGCAATTGGCATTAGAAGAAATTAGCGCCTCAGATCGCGGGGTTTTGGTGTGGATTGGTAATCATCAGCCGATTGATTTGGGCGAGGCGCTTGATAAAGCTTCTGATAATCAATCGATGTCAACGATTACCCAGCAGCCTTATCGCAGCATCGGGGTTGGCGCCCAGATTTTACGCCATTTAGGGGTTCGTGATATGCGCCTATTATCATCGCCGATGAAGTTTTTTGCGTTATCAGGCTTTGATCTAAACGTGGTCGATTTTGTTCATGCGCCCAAGCAAGATTAATATTTGATTGACTGTCTGATTCGATATCTATCATTTATGAAACGGCACGCTAATTTAATGTTAGCGTGCCTTTTTTCGTTTATTCAATATTCATACCATTCACAAAAATTAGAATAGCAAGGCAAACAAGTGCAAGTGCTACGCACTATAGACTAAACGAGTTTGACACAGCTAATCGTACTTTTTGGGTTTGGTGTCAGCTTTAAAGCTCAGGCGTATGACCCACTTCTGCTTCTAAAGTTAATAACCGCTCACGCTCCTCGTTTGTCCACGGCAATTTGTCCTTAGCATTACTCTCTAAACGCACTATAACTGCTTCAGCCGTCGCGACTATAGTTTCTTGAGCGCAGCTATAATAGCTATACTCCATGACTATACTGGTATTACCTAAGCGCTGACAGCGTACCCCTAATAATAACGTATCGGGATAGGTCACTGGGCGTAAGTATTGGCAACTTGATTGTGCCAATACCGTGACCATGCTACCATCAAACATACCAAGCGCTCGTAAATAACCAATACGTGCTGACTCAGCATAACGATAATAGACCACGTTATTGAGATGATTGAACGCATCCATTTCACCCCAATGAATGGGCTGGTGATGAATAACGGGATAATGCGCCAATTCATCAGGGCGAAGATTATCTGTGCTCTCTGCTGCTGAACCTGAATTATTTTTTAAATCCGTCATAATTTCCCTTTTTTTATATTTTATATATAGTCGATTCAATTTAAAAACGATACAGTGTATTAAAAACGAGACAGTGCGGTTGGGATGAATTTTTCGCAGACTCTGTCGGCGCAGGCACAGCACGCAAGGAAGATTTATACCAACCGCACGGTGACATCAGCGTATTGATTTTATTTCGAAATGACTATATCAGCGCTGAGGTTTATCCAAAATCTGAGTGGTTAGCAATGGCGTTGGTTTTGGGGCATTGGTAATCAATTGATCCAACCAATCAACCACCTCTGAAATATCCTCGGGGGCTTGCGTTACTGCTAAGTTATTTACCAGATTTTTTGCATTTTTATCTGCTTTTTTGGTGGCTGTTGATGCGACTGACTCTGGCTTTTTGCGATTACTAGCCGATGACGTATCATTGCTGGCTGATGACTTTGGCGCTAGTGTCTGTAGTTGTTTGCGCGCTTGGGTCAAATAGCTGATAAGTTGGTCGTGCTCACGCATATTGCTGGCTTGGCTCGCTAGATTCAGTGTCATAATAACTTCGTGAATCGTCAGTTGTCTACGGCTTAGACTGGTATTATCGTCGTTGGCTTTAACTGTTGTTGGCGTCTTTTTTTGCTCGCTGCTATTAATATTTATGGCACGCTCGTGGCTGTGCAAAAATTCTTGAATATTTTGAATGGCTAGGTTTTGTAGCTGCCAAGGACTGGGCTGAGAGCTTCTTGCCTGCAAGCGTTCAATATCTTTGAGCAAGCCTTGTTTAATAACCACGGTTAATGCAGGAGATATCTCATTACCGCTTTGAGAAAGTTGCCAATGCAGTCCGCGCAACAAATCAATCGCGGCACTATCGTTATTGTCTGCCAACAATCTATCCACGGCTTGTATTTGAATACGCAACAAATCAAGCTGATTTTGCGCTTGGCTACTGGCTTTGGTAATCGGCTCAGGCAACGTCTGCTGGCTCATGGCAAACAAACGATCGTCCATCTCATTTAGACGGCTGACTACTTGTTCATTGCTATGCAAACGCTCATCGACACTATATTGAAAACGCTGCTGGCTGATATAAAGCCACAATAAAGCGGCTATAAGCAATAAAATAACCAACCATTGCAAGCGCAGCAATAAAATATTTGCTTGCCGGCGCTGCTGGACGGCAGCAGGATCCTCAGATAAAGGCTCAGAATTCATGGACATAAAGCGGTACCGTTATTGGTCAGTTTGAGCGTATCAACAGCAATGAAGGACAGGTATAAAATGCTAGATTTTAGCGTTGTAAGGTTTGGCGCTGATCGCAGCGAGAATAGTTTCTGGGGCCAAATCTTCTACACGCCAATAGCTCAATTGCTGCTCAGCGACGATATTGGCCAAGCGTTCACCAAGTACCACATACGCAAAATCGGTTAGTTTCAGTGCTGCACTGGATAGCATATCACTATCTAAATTTTTTTCTAAAGCCTGTTCTGCGACTGTTTTAACGATACTTTCCCAATGCTCAAAAGCCGTACCACTACTCACAACGACGATTGGCTTTGACTGCTTCGATGGTGCTATGTTTTGTGTCAAGAAGCCTTGTAGCCATTGCTGGTATTGCGCCATCGCCTTGACAGGCATGGTACGCTCATACCAAGCAATACTATCAATATGCACACCACGCGCCTGTAGCGTATCGACCAATAGTCGCCTGCCACCCAAACCGCGCCATACCAGCAGCTTATCACCTGCTTGTAGACTCTCAATCTCAGGCATTGCCAGCATCCCTTCATTATTGGCAACTTTAGGCTGGCGCACTTGGTAACTTGCCGGCTGTATTTTGGCATCATTTAACACTGCAGCGGTCGCTTCACCCACTGCAATAAGATGGCTTGGCGCCTTTACCTCTTTGGTTTCTGTATAGCGATGACTATCAATGCTATCTTGCGCACTCTGCTCACTTATAAGCGCTTGCCAAACCGCCAAACCCGAAGCCGCAGCGGTTGGACTGACGATAACCAGCGCCTTATAATCACCGGCTAGCCATTGACGCATCAGCACCATGTCTTGCTCAGTCGTTGGTCGCGACTGTAGTGCTAACATTGGCATCTCAACCACGGTCAGCCGTGCTGCTTGTAGATACTGCGTCAAAGGGGCTGCACGCTCCACTGGGCGAGTATTGATGACTATTGATGGTAGTAACGAATCTTGAGCAGTCGGTTGGTTGTTATGACTGAGTTTAACATGAGTTGATGATGACGTTGATGATGACATAGACATACCATGACAAATGGCTGATAGGATGGGCTTAACCATAGGCCCGCATCAATAATGACAAGGGGCTATTATGGTTAAGGCTATGATTAAAGAGCTAAAGGCATTTATGCGTTATTCAGGATGATAAATTGCTGCCAAGATAGCACCAGCGCCATCAGCGAGCAGCATTTTTGCGACATCGATACCCAGCTGATTGGCCTGCGCTTCTTGTTCCTCTTGTGTACCAACTAACGTCAAGCGTTTTTCTGATTTTAGTAGCTCGCTACCATCGGCTTGACCCACACGGCCGCGTAACCACAATACATTACCATTGTCGTTATTACCATTATCACCGTTGTCATCATTATTGGCACTCGTTTCATTCGCCATTTGCAACACGGCATAAGCGGCAATCGGCACTTGGCAGCCACCCTCTAGATGACGGTTTAGCGCACGCTCAGCGATAAGGCGAATACGGGCTTTGTCGTCATTAAGCGGTGCCAGTAGTTTTAACACCTCATCATCCCCCTCACGACATTCGATCGCCAGCGCGCCTTGTCCAACTGCAGGCAAGCAGGCATTGATATCAAGCTCACCGCGAATCCGCTCATCCAGCTCGATACGCTGCAAACCACTGGTCGCTAAAATAATTGCATCATATTCACCAGCATCCAACTTACCCAAGCGCGTACCGACGTTACCACGTAAAGTTTTGATTTGTAGGTCTGGGCGATAGGCTTTTATTTGACACTGACGACGCAAACTTGAGGTGCCAACCACCGCACCTTGAGGCAACTCATCGATATTATTGTAGGTGTTAGAGACGAAAGCATCGGTTGGTGAGGCGCGTTTGCAATACACACCAAGCGTCAACCCTTCAGGGAGCTGCATCGGTACGTCTTTTAAGGAGTGCACTGCGATATCTGCCTGCTTACTATATAGTGCTTGCTCAAGCTCTTTGACAAACAAACCCTTACCACCGATTTTAGCCAATGGGGTGTCCAAAATCTTGTCACCTTTAGTGACAATTTTTAGCAAGTTAATCGTCAACTCAGGATACATCTCTAGTAGACGGTCACGAATGTGCTCAGCTTGCCATAGTGCCAAAGGGCTCTGGCGCGTTGCAATATTTAAAGTAGTCAATGCGGATTGCTGCGGATTGCTCATAAAGGGCCTCGGTAAAGTCAATATTATTATAAATTTGATACTATGATGGTAGTGCCTATAGCGTCAGTGCTAAAGGCTCAGCACGAAACACGACTGACGGCTTGCCATAAAAGAGGGGCGATATAATTCATTTATGGCTCATGCTGACGCAAAAAAATACCCCTATTTAAGCATAAATAAGGGTGCGATGATATGGGATGATTATTGCGCTATAAAAACAGCGCGTTACATGCTTTGAATCTTATCGCGTAACGCTGGCAAGTGACGACGGCTAACGGCTAATGTCTCCTCAATGCCTTTAAAGCGAATTTGATATTGTCCCGCATCTAAGGTCTCTAAAAAATCCAAGAAACTTAGATTGATAATCGCATTGCGATGCACACGGAATAGACGGTCTTCAAACTCTTGTTCAAGCTCTTTTAGCGTTTCATCGATGAGCACAATGCCGTCTTTGTGGCGTACTTTGACATACTTTTGATCGGCAGTAAAATAATAGATATCTTTGAGTTTAATCAGCTCTACACCGCGGTGAGTGCGAGCAGCGATATGTTCACGCACTGGCCGCGCCGTTGGGTTTTCAAGCTTACGTATTTCATTTAATTGCGCCGCGTTTAAATTTTTTGCTTTATCTAACGCCTCTAACAACTCGTCTTTGTTTGCAGGCTTCAATAAATAACCAATGGCGTTAGCTTTTAGGGCAGCAATCGCATAATGATCGTAAGCTGTCACAAATATAATCGCTGGTGGATGCTCAAGTTGAGCAAGCTCTTGGGCACAGCGCACACCATCCATCTCAGGCATGCGAATGTCCAACAATATAATATCAGGCTGCTCGGTTTTTACAGCGATAATGGCTTCTGCGCCTGTTGTCGCTTGCGCAACCACTTGATGACCTGACTCCTGTACGATTCTAACCAAACGCTCACGCGCTAGTGGCTCATCATCACAAACTACAATACGCATGCAAACTCCCATCCCAGGATATACTTAGGATTTGTTGATAGTCTTTCAAATATAGTAGCATTCATTATCATGCTATTAGAGTAAGAACCTTTAATTATTAAATGCAGCGATAACTAACTGTATCCACGCCTGCAACGAAAGGTATATTCACTGTCATGGTCTTGATACCATACCTTTATTTGGCCACGTCTATTTAAGGTCTCTCTTTTATAGTCAATCATGGCCAAATATGACACAAATAATCATAGAGGGCATGGTGTAATGAATATACTGCAATAAATATGCCACGCTTATATATTTAACGAAAGCGTAGCAAATATTATACACCAACGTCTTGGAGCGGATAGTCGATGATGGTAACAATCTGAGTACTGCTTACCGTACTTTGAATATCAGCACTTTGACCAAAATAAGAGCGTAAACGCTCCGCTTGGATATTAAAATTCATGTGCTTGCGCAAATCATGGTTAACAATTAAAGTTTTTTTGGGCAGTTCGACATCAATCGTAACCGTAACTCGATGCTGCTGCCACGTCACATTGATATTGATAGATATCATTTCAGTGGTCATCTCAACCACGTTAAGCAGCATTTTTTCGATCACACTTTGTAATGTCAGCGCGGTAATAACCATGTCATACATAATGTCTTCATTGGGCAATTGCCAGCTCACATCGAGCTTGTCTGCCAAACGGCTAGATTCGATGGCCAAATAATGCTCGCAAAGGGCAACCTCTTCTTCAAAACTAATCTCACGCGCGCCCATGAAACTGGCACGGAATAGTGCAGAAACGTGTTGTAATAACTCAGCAGCACGGGATGGATTGGTTTCAATTAGTGACATTAAGGTATTAATGGTATTAAAGAAAAAATGCGGTGCAATACGAGCTTTAATCACATCGTTTTGTGCGATTAATTTGTTCTCAAACGATTGCTTCAGTGCATTCATCTCACGATAACGACGTAGGAAGAATAGCAAAGCCGCAACGGTAAATCCCGCGGTAATCAGCGTATGAAATGCAATCGCTGAAATAAGAAAATAAAAACTTTGATTAAACCAGCCAAAGTTCATCATAATCAGTAAGACTAAAGTGATGGTTACGGCTGTAGCGGTTGTTAATATTAGCAAAACATACAAGCTAACCGTCGTTATGGACAGGCGTTTAAAGATAGGGCGAAGATAGTCAATTAAATAAAAGGAAGGTATCAGTGCGAGTGAGGTTTGAACGAATCTCGCTATAAACTTGATCATAAACTGTGTTTCATTCGGTACGCTATGGCGATCAATAATCGCCACAAATAGCGACCAAAAAAAGATCGCAAGCAACCATTGCCAAGGTTTCATGATCTCCATGAGCTTGGGCATAAAAAACTCTAAGCGCTCCGCTAGTAAGGCAACCTCATCCTTTGCTATACTTGAGTTCTTATTCTGCTGACTTGTCTTGTAATGATATGAATGCCAATTCTTCAAACCCTAGTAATCCCGAATCAAATGTAAACGCCTCTGTCTCTGATTCTAGCACAGATGCCTCAATAACAAATAACGCTGCACAAAACAGCCCTAGAAGCAGTCCTTCAAACAGCCAAGGCCAGCAGATGTGGGGCGGACGTTTTAGCGAAGCGACGGATAGCTTTGTCGCCGCCTTTACCGCATCCGTGGGCTTCGACCAACGCTTTGCGCGTCACGATATCGAGGGCTCGATTGCTCACGCGACCATGCTCAAAGAATGCGATATCTTAACCGCTGATGACGTTGCGACCATTATCGATGGTCTCGAGCAAGTATTGGCTGAGATCGAAGCGGGTGAATTCAACTGGTCCATCCAGCTTGAAGACGTGCACATGAACGTCGAATCGCGCTTGACCGATATAGTCGGCGCGGTGGGCAAAAAGCTGCATACCGGTCGTAGCCGTAACGATCAAGTCGCGACCGACATCCGTCTTTGGTTGCGCGAAGAAACCGATAACATCATTGCATTGTTGGTACGCCTGCAAAGTGGCTTGCTCGATTTAGCCGAGCAACATACTGATACCATTATGCCGGGCTTTACCCATTTGCAAACCGCACAACCAGTCAGTTTCGGTCACCATGTCATGGCATGGTTTGAGATGCTGTATCGCGATACTGAACGTCTGGTTGATGCGCGTCGCCGTATCAATCAATTACCTCTCGGTAGTGCTGCCCTTGCTGGTACGACCTTCCCGATTGACCGTACCATTACCGCTGAACTGTTAGGGTTCGAAGGTATTTGCCAAAACTCACTCGATGCCGTCTCCGACCGTGACTTTGCCATCGAGTTTACCTCAGCGGCGTCTATTTTGATGATGCATATGTCACGCATGAGCGAAGAGATTATTCTTTGGATGTCGGCGCAGTTTAACTTTGTGCAAATCCCCGATCGCTTCTGTACCGGCTCATCGATCATGCCGCAAAAGAAAAACCCTGATGTACCAGAGCTAGTACGTGGTAAAGCCGCACGCGTCTTTGGGCAATTAATGACACTATTAAGTCTAATGAAAAGCCAGCCGCTTGCTTATAATAAAGACAACCAAGAAGACAAAGAGCCATTGTTTGACTGCGTGGACACCCTAACAGGTTCGCTATTGGCTTTCGCCGACATGCTACCGAATATCACCCCCAATAAAGAAAATATGCGCGCTGCGACTATGAAAGGCTATGCGACCGCGACTGATTTGGCCGATTATTTAGTACGCAATGGGGTGGCTTTCCGCGATGCTCATGAAGTGGTTGGTAACGCTGTGGCTTTGGGTATTGCAGAAGGTGTCGATTTGAGTGATTTATCACTGGCGCAACTACAACAGTTTAGCGCTGCGATTGGCGAGGATGTTTTTGACTTCCTAACTTTAGAAGGCTCATTAGCAGCGCGTGACCATTTAGGTGGCACAGCGCCTAATCAAGTGAAGCAAGCGGTAGTTAACGGTCGTGCGCGCTTAAAAGTTTTTGCTTAATTTTAAAATACCAATCTTTAAAACACCCGCCATCGCTGCGGGTGTTTTTTATGGATGAATGCGTTAAGATAAGGCATCTATTTATACTTATAATAAGGAACGTATCATGACTGAGACTTTTAATCCTCAAGCCAATACCGTATTTTGCCGCAAATATAAACAAGAACTGCCAAAAATGCCACATCCACCCTTCCCTAATAAAAAAGGGCAAGAGCTACAAGAAACCGTCTCTGACAAAGCATGGAAAGAATGGCTTGAGCAGCAAACCATGCTGATTAACGAAAACCATCTCAGTATGCTCGATCCTGAAGCCAAAAAATTCTTAACCGAGCAACGCGATAAGTTTTTGGATAACGAAGACTATGAACGCGCGCAAGGCTGGACGCCAGAGAATAAATAAAGGCGATAGATTAGTATTTATAATCATCCTTATTTTTGTCTATATGAATAATTAGCATTAGCCGTGGGCTACTAATTTTGTTAGTATCAAGATGATTTACAACACTGACAGACTCGGGGTGCGGTGTATAAGTGGCTAAAAGCCATTGTACATTCGCTGAGAGATCACCCGCCGAACCTGATGCGGTTAGTACCGACGCAGGGAAGTCTTAAGACTATGTTATATCTGTACAAAAGGCGCGCAGAAATGCCTTTTTATGGTTGCCAGCACCCATCAGCGTTTTAGTGCGGTATGGTGATTTATAAGAAATTGCGCCGAGTAATCCTTTACAAACGACTGATTTAGTTTGATGACTCATTTGTTTGGCGATTACATTTGTCCGTATAACATAGTCTTACCCCGCAGCTACTGGCGGTGTTGCTTTTATTCAAAACAACACGCTAGGACAGCATATGACTATTTTACAAGTAACCACCCCCACCAAAAAAACCTCCAAAGCAGACGCGCTAAAAACCCCCGCCCATCGTAGCGAAACCGACGCTCGTTTTGAAGAGGACGCGCGCGACTTACACCGTATTTTGCCTGCTTCACGCAAAGTCTATATCGAAGGCTCACGACCTGATATTCAAGTGCCCATGCGCGAAATCACCCTTGACCCTACCCCTATTCAAAACGTCTCTGAAAATGAGTGGGAACAAAACCCACCATTCTATGTTTATGACACCTCTGGCGTTTATACCGACCCCAATGCCAGCATTGACTTGACCAAAGGCTTACCAAAATTGCGCGAAGGCTGGATTAAAGAGCGCGGCGATAGCGAACAACTAAGTGGCTTATCAAGCTCATACGGACAAGCACGCGCCCGTGATATCAGCACTGCTAACTTGCGCTTTGCTCATATCGATAAGCCGCGCCGCGCCAAAGCTGTAGATGGCAAAGCTGGCAATGTGACTCAGCTTCACTATGCTCGTCGCGGCATTATCACTCCTGAGATGGAGTTTATCGCCATTCGCGAAACCCAAAAACAGCATGAGCTGACTGATATGCGCCAACACGATGGGGAGAATTTTGGCGCTAACACACCAACTATTATTACTCCTGAATTTGTGCGTTCTGAGGTCGCCGCTGGGCGCGCGATTATCCCCAATAATATTAACCACCCAGAATCTGAGCCGATGATTATCGGGCGTAATTTCTTAGTAAAAATCAACGCCAACATCGGTAACTCGGCGCTTGGTTCTTCCATCGATGAAGAAGTATCAAAGATGACATGGGCGACGCGCTGGGGTGCAGATAATATTATGGATTTATCGACGGGCAATCATATCCATGAAACCCGCGAATGGTTAATTCGAAATTCACCTGTGCCGATTGGTACCGTCCCCATTTATCAAGCGTTAGAGAAAGTCGATGGCGTAGCAGAGGATTTAACGTGGGAGATTTTCCGCGATACGCTCATCGAACAAGCCGAACAAGGCGTCGATTACTTCACCATCCACGCTGGTGTACTTTTGCGTTATGTGCCGCTGACTGCCGGACGCTTGACTGGTATCGTCTCACGTGGCGGATCTATCATGGCGCAATGGTGCATGTTTCATAATAAAGAGAGCTTTTTATATACCCACTTTGAAGATATCTGTGAAATCATGAAGCAATACGATGTGGCCTTTAGCTTAGGCGATGGCTTGCGTCCGGGTTGCTTACAAGATGCCAATGATGAGGCGCAATTTGGAGAGCTGCGTACCCTTGGTGAACTGACTAAACTGGCTTGGAGGCATGATGTACAGGTGATGATTGAAGGCCCCGGGCATGTGGCGATGAACCGTATTAAAGAAAATATGGATTTACAATTAGAGGTCTGTGCCGATGCGCCATTTTATACCTTAGGGCCTTTAACCACCGACATCGCGCCAGGCTACGACCATATTACTAGCGCGATTGGTGCAGCGATGATCGGCTGGTTTGGCACGGCGATGCTCTGCTATGTCACACCTAAAGAACATTTAGGACTGCCAAATAAAAAAGACGTCAAAGACGGTATCATCACTTATAAAATCGCCGCCCATGCTGCTGATTTGGCAAAAGGTCATCCCGGCGCTCAAGCGCGAGATAATGCCTTATCCAAAGCCCGTTTCGAGTTCCGCTGGGACGATCAATTTAATCTAGCACTTGATCCTGATACCGCGCGTGAGTTCCATGACGAAACCTTGCCCAAAGACGCGCACAAGACGGCGCACTTTTGCTCGATGTGTGGGCCAAAATTCTGCTCAATGAAAATCACCCAAAATGTACGTGAGTATGCGGCAGGTTTGGATGCTAAAGAAAATAGCTTACAAGCCACTAATGCTATGAGCGCGGATGCCATTCAAAAAGGTATGAATGAGACGACAGGTTAGTCAGTTGTATAAAGAGGTTCGATTGTTTAACATTTAATGCTTAAGTTTAAGCTTAAATCTAGTCGCTAGGTTTAAGCTTTTTTTACGTCTACTTTCCTTGTACCTGAGTTATCTTGAACCGATTATAATAAGGCCTTTTTAGCCTTTAATGTGATTCATAACTATTTTACTATTTTAGTAACCGTCTTTTTAACCATCATAAAAGCCACAAAGCTAATGACCAGATAAACGGGTGTCAATACTATATAGCCTAATGGTAAAACCCAAATAAAGAACAAATCACGATTCTCTCCTGTTGCGCCTTTACCAATAATCATATCCGTCATCAGTAAATAGAGGTAATAGACTATCAAGCTAAGCAAGGGTACTAAGAAACTACCGGCAAGCATGACTGTCCAAAGGGTTTCGGGCTGAGCTTTCTGTCTACGGATCATCATACGTAAATGCATCCTACCCAATATGAATAGCGCGAAACTTATAGTTATGAATGGCGAAACAGCCGTTAAAACTTTGGCCACAGGATTCAGTGGTTTTTGATAATTGAAACTAATCTCTCTTGGTAAATTCTCATCAAAATACCATTGATTATCAGAGGGTAAAGTATTCTTCGTGCCATCGATATCCATACTGATATAATCTAAATCGCCATTGAAATTTAGCTTAACAAACGACCCTTCAAACTGCTTACCATCACTGGCACTCTCTTTCATCGGCACTAACAAATAAGAATAAGTGCTTATGCCAGTCCAATCACTACCATAATAATGAGGATGAACATCATAAGTGGCTTTAATCGTATGCAGGCCTTGTGATAAGTTAATGTCAATATATTTAGACTGTGCTCTAAATTGTCCTGAATCTATATTATTCGGCATATAAAAGTCAGCCACATCAAGCACAGTATCATCTTCGGCAAGTGTCGCAACAGGCACTGATTGGCCATCTACAAAAAATTCGAAGTCATCACTTTGTCCAAATTCGTCGAACACTTCAAAAACTAATGGGAATTGAAGCCCTCCATGATTGTTGTACAGCTCATAGGTCACCACATAGCGATCATTAGTAGTAGCATTGTCTGTAATGTCGATATCGATTTCGACAGTTTCTGATATGACGTCTATATCATTATTAAAATAAGCAGCACTTGCCCAAGTGCCTGAAAATTTTACAGGCTCCATAGATTGACTAGAGACACTGCAACTTAATAAAAGCAATCCTAAAACAATAAAGCGCAACACAACCTCTCCAGAAACCATAAAAACAAACACAAGTTTAATATCTTTCTACTATAAACACCATATGAAAAATCCCAGCGAACCTAAGGTCAGCTGGGATTCAAAATCAATTATAAAGGTTTAATGTTTAAGGTTTTAAACCTTTGACGCCTCATAAATCTCTTCAATTGAAGTATTGATGGTCGCTGCAAATTCTTCATCGCTTTGCTGTTTGCTCAAGCCTTCGGTAAAGGCACGCGAGAAGCTGGCAATCATTTCCGGGTTTTGTTTAAGTTTAGCGCAAGCGTCGCTACGACTATAGCCACCCGATAGTGCCACTACTTTTAATACTTTTGGATGATCGATCAACTCTTTATAAAAGCCTGCTTCTTCAGGCAACGTCAGTTTGAGCATCACTTGATGACCATCATTTAAACGCTCAAGGTTATTCAAAATACTGGTTTTAAGAATCAGCTCACAATCATGCTTTTGCGCGCTGTTGATATCTACCTCTGGCTCAACGATAGGCATTAAGCCTTTTGAGATGATTTGCTTTGCCACATCAAACTGCTGCTGCACAACCAGTTCAATACCGTCAACATTTGGCTCATAAATGACTGAACGCATTTTGGTACCAAATACGGGATAGTTTTTTGCTTTATCTAATAATAAATCTAAATTTGGCATCGGACGCATCACTTGGACGCCATTCATTTGCTCAGCCAAGCCTTTATCTACTTTTAAGAACAGTACAATATTTTTATTTTCCCATAGATAATTGGCGGTCGGCTTACCATTGACTTCGCGCTCCATGGTATCTTCAAATAAAATCGCCCCAAGTACGCGCTCATTGTCAAATGCATCACAAGTCATGATACGCGCGCGCATTTCATGTACCAAATCAAACATGGTTTCATCGTTGTCATAATCATCGCCACTGACACCGTAATTTTCTAGCGCTTTTGGCGTGCTGCCACCACTTTGATCAAGGGCGGCGATAAAACCTGAACCATTTTTTATACGCTGTAATTGTTTTTCGTATTCCATTGGGTGTGCATCCTGTCCTAATTAATAAAGGTAAAAAATTTTTATAATAAGTCTTTAGCCAAATGTTGTTATGGGCTTGACTGTAAATAACCTTACCATAGGATGCCCTACGTGCCTATATCTGATAAGTTAACAGTTTTATGAAATCACAAATGTAGTTATAAATATAAGTGAAAATCCTACGCTAAAAACAGCACGGCCACACAGCCAATCGCTAACAATAAACCCAATATATTAATTCGATTAAGCTGCTCTTTAAACACACCCACACCAATTAACGTCGCAACGGCAATCACACCAACGTTCATACCCGTGAATACAATACTTGGTGATTCAGACAATACTTGATGCGCCCGTACGTACGCATAAATATTGCCCATATTCAGCGCACCTAATAATAATCCTGCGACCAGGGCATTGCCTTGCCAGCGTACGCGCGTGATGAGCAAATAAACCAATAGCAACAACCCTGCCAGCCCAAAGGTCACAAATAAGGTTAAAGGAAAAGCCGTACCTTGCTTGGCGACTTGCTTAAACAAAATATCAATGATGCCATAGCCGGCCCACACCCCAAATAACCAAAGCGGCGTACGTTTGACTTGTTTGCTGATATCATCTTGCTGCGGACGATAAACCAATGCACCAAGCGCCAAGAATCCTAACGCTAATCCAAATATTCGCGTACCAGTGAGCACTTCACCAAATAATAAAAAGGCAGCCACAATGGGAATGATTAACGATAGGCGTTGCGCAGCATCAGTCGCCACCATGCCCACCGCTTCAATCGCCCGCCCAAGGATGATAAACACCGCTGGCAACAATATACCAAGAGCGATAATAATAGCCCACGCATTACCAAGTGTACCAATGCTACTGACATCAGGTTTTAATAAAACCCAGGTTAATAAAAAAGCAATGGGATAACCTGCCACAATCGTTTGGCGAATATCTATATTTTTTTGACGCAATATTTTCAAAAGTACCGACACAGCGACACTACACAGCACCGCTATCGTTAAATACATCATTGATTTTACCTCTTAGATTAACACATGAAGTGCAATATCAAATGCGAGGTGAAAAAAAGACCTAGATGCGCTAGCATCAAAGTTTTTATCCACCGACCAAAGTGAGATTGCAACCATGAACTATACACATCTAAGCCTAGGTGAACGATACCAGATTTATGCCCTTAAAGGGGCAAAACATAGTATTAAATTTATAGCGAGGGCGTTAAACAGAAGTCCCAGCACCATATCAAGAGAGCTTAGGCGTAATAAAGGCCTGCGCGGTTACCGAGCAAAGAATGCTAATAACAAGGCTTGTGACAGACGGTCAAACAATGCGCCCAGCATCATCGCTGACGTATGGGATTGGGTCACAGATAAGCTAAAAGACAGCTGGAGTCCTGAACAAATAGCCGGCGTTCATGGTGGTATTAGTCACATGAGCATCTATCGCTATATCTGGAGGGACAAGAGGCAAGGCGGCACATTGTGGCAGTGTCTTCGCCGCAAAGGAAAACCTTATCGTAAGCGCCTAACGGCTGAGACCCGAGGCCGTATCAACGACAGAGTCTCGATTCATGAGCGCCCTTGTA
>NZ_RRYW01000064.1 GCF_014861365.1 Psychrobacter sp. FME6 | reverse complement strand
GGGCAGTTGCCACCAGATTTGATAAGCTCAAGCAGAGTTATGAGAATACGGTCGCTCTCGCTTGCGCTTATATCTGGCTGAAATTATGAATGTTCAACACGCCCTATTATCGACGGTAAAGCTGAGCATCAATTATCAACGTTAGGGGTATTTCGTATTTATGATGGGCAAACAGGGGAAGTACTCAAAGACAGTCGACCGCCGCCGCTCGCTGTCCAAACACAAGCGGTCATGATAGGTTTGCATGCAGGACGCTTTGCGGATAATTGGTTGCGTTGGTTGTACTTTTTATGTGGCGCAGCGGGCTGCGGTATGATTGCAACAGGCTTAGTGCTTTGGACGGTTAAACGTCGCCGCCAATTATTCACTATAGATAAGCCTGATTGGGGATTTTGGTTAGTAGAAAAGCTCAATATTGCGACGCTGGCGGGATTGCCTTTAGCGATGATAGGTTTTTTATGGCTCAATCGTCTATTGTCGTTAGAGTTATTAGGGCGAGGCAAGTGGGAGGTAGATGGGTTTTTTATCATCTGGGCGTTTGGTTTCTTGCTGACGTTATTACTCTCTAGTCGTCATGCATGGCGTCTATTATTATCATTAATTACTCTATTACTTTTATTCACACCGCTACTCAACAGCCTAACTACCGAGCGCGGATTGCTTCACAGTATCTTGAGCGTCGATGTGCTGTTTATCAGCTTTGACGTTATGTTTTTTATTCTAGCGCTGCTGTTTGCTTATATTACTTATGTGGTCAGTTTTAAGAAAGCATCTCACCAGCAAAAAATAAAGTCGCCTAGTCGTTCAAAGCTTCAGATGGAAAATGTATAGTATGTCTAACGCGCTGTTATCTGGATTGCTATTGGCATTTAATCTGCTAGGTATGATGGCATTAATGATGACCAGTAAAAGACATAGGAATAAGTTTCATCTCAAACGGCCACTCTTAGTCGCCGTAAGGTCAAACCTGCTATCTCATCATGATGAGCAGAAACGATATATCACTAAACAGCAAAGGTTACGATGGCTGGGATTGCTACTGCTATTGATAGGTTTCATTTTCCCTTTTTTTGCACCTCATACTGGTTATTTTATCGTTGTCTGGTTTGCTAGCTTAATCGTAGCAGCAGGAGTTGTATATTTAAGCATGGTTATTTATGAAAAACTGGCATAGCCAGTTTATATAAAAGCGCCAAATTCAAAATAAAATGCTGCTATAAAATTTCCCCGCTTGCAGTATGCTTTGATATTAAACATTTTAATAGTACGACTTATTAGCAATTATTCTAGCTGAGCAATTACTCTAACATAGCAATGGCGTCCGCACTGGCGCGTTGGCGTTCTTCTGCATTTAACTCTGTCAGCTTTCCTTCTTTCATCATCAACAAGCGGTCGGCATGCTCAAAATAACCGTCGTCATGACTGATAATAAACAGCGTTTTCCCCATGGCTCTTAATTCAGGAATCAGCGTTTGATAAAATACTCGGCGAAAAGCAGGGTCTTGGTCAGCAGCCCATTCATCGAGCAGCAGAAAGTCCTTTTGTTCGGTGACAGCGAGCAGCATGGCCAAGCGTTTGCGTTGTCCTTGTGACAGCTTGTCGGTAGACAATCGATGGTCAGTTACCGTCACTTTATCTTGCAAATTTAATTTATGTAGCCACTCAGTTACTAAGGACATATCAGGGTCATTGTCTTGACTGCCAATCAGTTGTTTAAAAAGATGTTGATCGCTAAAAATGGCAGAAAACAGCTGCCGATAATTGGTATTGTTATCCGAATCAATCGTTCGTTTGTCTACTTTTACAGCGCCTGTCGTAGGTATAAAGATGCCAGTAATTATTTTTGCAAGGGTTGACTTACCGCTGCCATTAGAGCCTATCAAAAACACCACTTCGCCACGCTTCAAGGTTAAATTGACTCCTTTTAAAATATCATCAGTAAGCGACTTATTTTCAGGTACACCTTCTTGTGTATGGTGGTTTATACCTTGATAGCGATAGCTCACATTGTTCAGTGAGATGGTCTGCCAGTCATTTGCTGCTATATTGGTTAAAAACGCTGGCTGATAATCAGCAAGCGCCAACGTCTGTATTTTATCTAACGCGACTTGCGCCGTTTGTAAAGTGGGATAAGCGCCAACGGCTTGTAGTAGGGGCGATTGCATAAATAAAATGGTCAAAGAAAAAGTGGTGGCAACGCTCATGGGAATATTCAGATAGTTTGAGACCGCAAAGACGACGCCAATCGCTGCAAACATCATAATGTTCGACCAATTCACTGCTGATAAGTGAAAGGTATCTGCTTTAATAACACGCTCTTTATAGGACTGGGCGTGACTCAAAAAATCATTGGTATACAGCTTTTGCGCGCGGTGCTGATTAAGTGCAAGCTCTTTTCGACCTTCGATAATAGATTGATAATCTTGATACAGAAGATCATTAATCTCCCTTAATTCTGTTAAGTGCTTATAAACGTGCTTCACCAAAATGGTGCTTATCCAAATCGTCATTACAATCCAAACCATGATGATCAGCAATAGTGGCAATGACAACCAACCCAAATATAAAGCGACTCCGCTAGATAAAATTACCCCTTGAACCAACTCTGGCATACGGACAAAGGCGACGGTAATCGATTGGATATCGGTAGACAAGCTGGCGAGTAGTTGGGCGTTTCCTAATTTGTCAATCTGCGGAATGTTGGTATCGATGATTTGTTTGACCAGCTTGGTTCTGAGCTCATACACAAATCTATGACCCAAGCGGGTTAGGGCATATTGTGATAAAAAAGTCGTGACCAATAGCAGAACCACTAACGCTGAAAAATAGCCTAAGCTCTGCCATGATAAAGTATTAAAAACAGGCTGACTGATAAAGGCGTGGTTAATATAAGCAATAATACCCACACTGACCGCCGCATTGACTAAATTCAATAAGATAACTTTGAGAAAAGGCAGACGATAATGCGACCAGATCATATGATATAGAGAAGCTGTAGCGCGAGAGGACATAAGGACTCAATAATAAAATGAATTTTGCGTATTTTTAGATAGCACAAAAGGGAGTAGGTGGTGCCTAATCCCTTTTATTTAACTCTGGTAATGATTCTATAACGACAATTTAATCAGTATAGTAGTCTCATTGGCGAAGCTTAGCGTTTAAATTTAAAAGTCAAACGTCGCTGAAACTTTTAAAGCCGTGGGTTCACCGGCATTTAAATAACCAGCATTTGTATAGCCACCGACTGATTGCCAATAATCTTCGCCCGTGACATTGGTTACCATGCCTTTTAAGGTAACATCTTGTCCGGCCAGCACGGTTTTATAGCGAGCTCCAAGATCTAACGTGGTATAACCGTCAACCTTTAAGGTATTGGCATTATCGGCATAGCGTGGGCCCGTATGAATGATTTCACCTGTTAAGGTTAATCCTTCGAGTGCCGCAACATCATATTCTAGATTGACATTGCTTTGTAAGGTAGGAAGACCAATGACTTTATTACCATCTAACGCAGCATCACCAGTGTCTTTTTGTTTGGCACTTAAATAACTGACCCCCGCATTTAGGCGCATATTTTCGCTAGGGCTACCAAATACGGTCAGTTCTACGCCTTGGTGACGGTTTTTACCAGCAGATATAAGGGTGTTTGAAGCATCGATATAGTCACGTGCGGCATCAGTGCGATATATTGCCAAACTACTGCCAATAAGCCCGTTGTCATACTTCACGCCAACTTCGGTTTGTTCGCTTACATAAGGGTCCAAAGCTTGACCAGCATTGGTAACAGGAGCATTGTTATTTGTCTGAGGGGCTGTTTTTCCTGGCGTTAAGCTTTCGATATAGTTACCGTAGAACGACCAATCCATGTTTGGTTGATAGGCAATACCGATACTTGGTGTCCACTCACTCTTATCGTAATGAGCAGTTTCTGCCTGCGTGTTGGCATCATAGCTGGTGGTTTTTATATTTTGATGACGTACACCCAACGTGGTTTTCAGTTTGTCATCGAACAGCGATATGGTGTCTGCTAGCGCAAAGCTTTGGAGTTGCTTTTCATTGGTTAATTTTGGATCGTCTAAATTGCCGCCAAACGTAGTTGTACTTGTAAAAGGGACTTCCGTGTAGTCGGTAGGGCGGTAAAAATTGGTCGCTAGCTGATTGCCAAAATCATATGCGAATGCGCCTTTTTCTTCTTGATCATAGAGGTTTGCGGCCAACACTAAGTTATGAGCCACTTCACCGGTTTGTAATTTACCACGTAGACCAAGCTCGGCACTTTGTACCAAATCTTCTCTAGAGTTATCAAAACGATAAATCGTGCCCGCACCATCAGCACTGTTTACGGTTAAGGTGGCTAGTGAGTTTTCTTCCTCGCCACTTCGTATGCCGTAAGCACCATAAGCGGTGAGATTGTCATTAAAATCATATTCACCTCGAATGGTACCAAAGATATCTTTTTCATCTGAGTACGTCCAAGGCTGCGCCCAATTTTTTGAGCCGTCTGGCGCTTTTGGTACGCTAGAAACACTGCCAAGATTGACACTAGGGCGAGTCTCTTTGAGTTTGTTATCTTGCCAGCCTAAATCTGCTGATAGACGATATTGCTCGCCTTTATAATCTAGCCCAAGCGCTGCCAATCCCAATGTTGAAGATTCATCATCGATGGCACTATCGCCATCTTGATAAGCGGCGTTAAAGCGCACGCCAAATGCATCCTCAGTGCCAAAACGGTCACTCACGTCGACGGCAATTTTACCTTGGTCACCTTGACCATAACCAAGCGTTAATTGGCGTAGTGGGTCATTACTAGCACGTTTTGGTAATAGGTTAATCGTACCACCAGCATTGCCGCCACTAGGCGCTGCACCATTTAGCATGGCAGAAGCGCCGCGTTGGACTTCAACACGCTCAAATAATTCGGTGGCGATATACTGTCGGGGCAAAATACCATATAGGCCATTAAACATCGTATCATCTGATGTGGTGATGAAACCGCGCATAAAGTAAGCTTCTTGAAAGTTACCAAAACCTCTGGCCACGCGGACAGTTGGGTCTTTTTTGAGCAGGTCGCCCACGCTTTGTGCTTGTTGGTTGGCAATGTATTCGTTGGTATACGATGTAGTAGAAAATGGCGTATCCATGATGTCTTGATTGCCTAAAATTCCTACGCGGCTTCCGGTCGCCACTTGGCCACCTTCGTAAGCATCTGGCAATCCATCCGCTGACGCATCCGCACTACTGGTCACTACAATCGTATCAAGTACCACACTTGGTACATCTGATTGACTGTCATTATTTATATCGGTTTGTGCCCACGCCGCTTGGCTTGCAGCAAGTAAAACGACTGAAGTAGAGAGGTGAAAGATAGACAGTGATTTTACTGAAAATGGGTGACGCGCTCTGTTAGTTGCTTTGAGGCAAAATAGAGCAGAATATAGGCGAGACAATTGCATGAATGTTACCAATATGTAAGTTAAATCACTATTATAATGATAAGCATTTTCATTACAATAGTTGCGCGTTATTAATTTTAAAATTTTTTAAAGCCCTAAATAGCGATAATGTTGTCATGTCGTTATTGAAGTATTAACCATATGGTTACGCTCTAATACGCCGCATCAAATATAGAAAATAAGCGCCGCCAATGATAGCAGCAATGGTGCCAGCAGGTATCTCATAGGGAAATATGAGATAGCGTCCAACCCAGTCTGCTATGACCATTAAGCCCGCGCCTAAGATAGCGGACAGTTGAATTTGACGTTTGAGCTTTACCGCGCCTAATGTGCTGGCGAGGTGAGGTATCATCAGACCCACAAAACTGAGTGGTCCCACTGCTAACGTTGATATCGTACTCAGTAAAGCTACAAGAATGAGTATCAAGGTTTGATACAATCTCAAAGATACCCCAAGCTCACGGGCAATCCCGCTACCTAGGCTCAATATTTCTAATGGTTTGATCACCATAAAGCTTAATAAAAAAAGTATAAAAGCCAATCCTACTAAAATCCATGCCGTTTCTGGACTGGCAAGGTACGTAGAACCTGATAGCCAACTTAACACCGCTTGTAACCGTTGATCGCCAGATATTTTTACCAGACTTAATAAACCGCCCATCAATGCGGCAATGGCCACACCAACTAATAATAAATAAGCTGGATTGATACGACGGGCAAGCCATAAGATCAAGCTAAGGACAATAAAAGCGCCCAATAATCCTGATAATATAATACCTGTATAGCCAAAACTGGGTAGGAAAACAAAGGCCAATACCACGCCTATCGCTGAGCCTGAGCTGATACCGAGTACTTCAGGGCTAGCCATCGGGTTACGTGTTAAGGTTTGTAGCAGCACGCCAGCAGTGGCTAGCATTATGCCAGTGGCGGCTGCGCTTAACGTACGAGGCAATCTAAAATTAACAATTAAATGTCCTAGCGTACTAAGCTGCCAGCCATTTGAAGTAGCCGTAAAGATAAGTACGCCTATGAGCAACAGTATTAAGGCGATACTCCAACCCATTAAATGAGTGTCACGGCGTTCTGAAACTAAAGTCGGAATAACCTCATCGGTATGTTGACGACTTTGGCTCACGATTAACCATATCACCAATGGGGCACCAAGTATGGCCGTCATTGCATCAGCAGGAATATTTAGGCTTAAATAATGTTGTAACAGCGTCGTGGCATTACTGGTGATCCATAACAACAGCGCTCCAAACACATAACCTAATAGCAAACGGTAACCAATACGCCGTACCGAAAACACATTCACCAGTGTGGCAGCCCCTAAACCAATAAAGCCAATAGGCCCCACGCGACTGACGACAAGGGCGGTCAGTAGTGCCACCAATCCCACTACCAATCCACGAATGAGGTTGATAGGAACGCCCAAACTTTTGGCTTGCCTATCATCTAAGCTCATTATTTCTAATGGTTTTAATAAAGGTATTAAGCTAATAAAGGCGATCACACTAGCGATGCTTAATACGGCAGATACTTGCCAGTTATTCTGAGTGAGACTGCCCGCCGCCCACACCATGACATTTAAGGTTTCTTCAGCATAATAAATCAATAATAAAGCAGTAATAGCGCCCAATAAAATATTGGTTACCAGTCCGCCAAGCACCAATACCAAAGGATTCATGCGGCTAGGCGCAGCTAGAAGAAAAACAATCGCCATACTGCCAAGCGCGCCCATAAAAGCGACCCAAAAACTTCCCCCCAACGCTAAAGTAGGCAGGAATAACGTGACAATGAGCAGCGCCATATTTGCACCGCTACCGACTGCTAGTGTCGTGTCTGAGGCCAATGTGTTTTTTACCAGCTGTTGTAATAAAACACTGACCAATCCTAAAAGGCCACCAGCGGTCAATGCTACCAACATGGTCGGTAGGATTTGTAGCTGGGTACTCATATCCGAAAGTGATAGCTCAAATGAGGGGGTGAACAATTCTAAAAAAGCGAGAGGCCATAGCTGATGTACGACTGCATAACTGCTGACTACTGCTAGCAGCATTAAGAAAACGACCATCATATAAATGCGGTTAGCTGACAAAAAATTATTTTTATTCATCATAAATCGGTATGGCCTACAAAAGTGACATTCGTTAAGCGCTCGGCCAAGACATTCATAGAAGCCACGCCACTGTTGTTCCATGTCGCAGGCAGTAAGGCGATACAGCGGCCTTTTTTGCTAGATGCATGCGCTTGATCAAAGGAATAACCCAAGCGCTGCCACACTAAACTGTCTTCTAATTCAAGTTTGAGAAGGTCACTAAGAGGTTCAACGACCACAAGGCAGGTATCGTCATCAAGCTGCGCTAAATCTCCTAGCATAATGGGCGTAAACCCCCATTGATTGCCATCTGCCAATGCCACTAGATGTAGTCCCATCGTCTCTAAAGCAGGTTGAAACAAGCTGTTAGACGAAAACATTCGCAAATTATTGGTATCGGCAAATTGCACGACAGCCAATTTTTTGATATGAGGATAACGAGCATGAAAAGTCTGTCCCGCTTGAATGATTTGCTTCTTACTGTTGTCTAAATAATCTTGCGCGGCTTGCGGTTTATTGATAGATCGGCCCAATTCTAACGTGGGTTCTATAAAGTCCTCCCACTTTGCGATTTGGTTGGGACTGGTCAATTCAATAGAGTGGATAGGCAAATCGCCGTACATAGGACGCAGATGCGCATAAAAATCGTTGTCTATGACCAAATCCAAGTCTAGCTGAGAGAACATTTCAGGGTTGGGTTGATAGCGTGTTCCCACGTCGAGAGTCGTATCGGGTATAAGAGGCTTACCGACCCATTCTCTATAAAAAGGTTTATCGCCCATAGCAACTGGTGGGTATCCCATGGCAGTCAGTGTCGCCGCAATACCCCAGTCAGGCGTCATGACTTTAGGTGTTTCTTGATTGTCTTTAGACGACATTGCTTGTGGCGCTTGTGATGCTTGCGAGGTGGCGTCAGACGACTGGCAACTACTTAACAATAAACCTGAGCATAATGCCAGACATAGCCCGAACGAAAAGGTGAGCGCTTTCATATAACTGCGACTTTATGAGTAGTGGTAGGATGGGTTAGTAGGGTAAAATCGACACCAAATATGGAGCGCAGTACATCCTTTTCCATGGTGCGTTTGACATCACTCATATGGCACAACTTGCCTTGTTTTAAAGCGATAAATTCATCACAAAATCTTGCTGCTAAATTTAGGTCGTGCAGGATAATCACAACACCTAAGCCTTGCTCGTCGACCAATTGACGAATCAGTTTTAACACTTCTATTTGATAGACCACATCCAGCGCCGCTAATGGCTCATCCAATAGCAGATACTTTGTCTGTTGGGCAAGGCACATCGCCAACCAGACGCGCGCTCGCTCACCACCTGACAACGTTGATACTTGACGACCTCTAAAGGCGTCAACTTGAGTGAGGGCGATGGCTTTTTCTACTTGTTGATGATCGTTGGCAGTCGGCTTTTGCAGCCATTTTTGATGAGGGTATCTGCCCAACATCACAAGCTCATAGACCGTAAAAGCACCCGCATCAGGTAGATTTTGCGGTAAATAGGCAAGATGCGTCGCCAGTCTTTTAGCAGAAAAACTTCGCAAATCTGTATTTTCTATTTCAATGCCACCTTGCGTGGGTGTCATCTCTCCTGCCATGGCTTTTATAAGGCTAGATTTACCAGAACCATTATGCCCAATGAGGGCATACAGTTTATTTGGTTCGATGATAAAAGAAGTCGGGTGAAGCAAAACTTTTTTTTGACGAATTAGGCTTAAATTATTGATGTGCATCATAGTGAGCAGTCGAAAGTAAATGGGGCATTTTAAAGAAAAGTAGCTGGTTAATGCAAATGATTTTCATTTTATTTATGGAATTGAAGCAGTTATTGAGCGCGCCAATAGACTTTTATGACCATATCTTGACGAGATAAACCAAGAGTTACCTTTAATTGTTGTCTTAATGACTTGATGTCTGCCGCTTCAAGCGCACCCCAAACTTTGCCAATCTTAAGAGGCAATATCATTAATCTTGCATGTAATAAGCTCATGATTTGTTCAGAAAGATCGGTTGTTGGCGTTTTAATGATATGAAGTAGATTGTCTTGTAGAAAACGCTCATCATGACCTAAGTGCTGACAGAGATTGAGAGTGTGTAAATAACTGATATCTTCTGGATCTTCGGTGATAGCAATGACAAGGGGCGGCAACGGATTTTGCCAGTTTTCTAATAGATTGGCGACGGTAGGTAGAGAGGTTTCATCGCAAATTAATAAGCATTGTCCCTCACTGAGGTGTTCTATTTTTTCTGGATAATCGCGCACCGTTTTTATTGGCATGCCGCAGACGAGAGAGCGTGCCCAATTGCCACCTGGCGTGTTGCCATGGATATAAACATCTATCCAAGCTTGAACAGACAAGCGGATTGGATCTCGCCATGCTTTTCGCAGGGTGTAGTAGCGCTGTAAAGGTTTATCGTTATTTTCTAACTCACCATTTATGGTAGATAAAACATCAGCATTTAACTCAAATAAATACGCGTAGCCTGGATGATTGAGTGGGATATTATCGGGTACTGTGACCACCAGTCGATACATATTAGGACTGACATAATAACCATCAATCACGCGAAAGTGCTGTTCTTGAAGTTTGATCGTACGCTTACCAAGCTTAGTAGCGGATGCCTGCAATAACGCTATATATTGTTCATGTAGTGTTTCAGCGTTACTAATAGGCACAAAAAAGTTGATAAAGTATTGATGATTAACACTAGAAAGGTTTTCAGCGAGGCTGTTATTTGTAGAACTGCTATCTTTTAACGCATTAGAGTTATTTTGATACCGATTCATCGTCATAACATCTAACAAAAGGCCGTCAGGATACAGCTCTTTTATCGATACTATACCGTACTCGCCGACTGAGGCAGGGGTAAAGGCATTGATAAACATCGCAAGTTCATCTTGATGCTCTTCATTAAGATGGTGAATGAACATGGCTTTATCAGCGATGGCTAATGGGGTTTCATCGGTGTCATAACGAGTAAGCGTTTCAGCCATAAAGGGTCATCCAAGCCAAAAAATCACATAACGGTTAATTTATATAACCGTCAAGTAGGTGGCATCTGAAAATATAAGGTAGCGGAGAATAGAGATAAAAATAGCAAAAGTTTAATCAATAAGTATTGCTAACCAAGCAAGGCGATAAAAACTTATCAATCGTTAGCGTGAATTGAAAATAATTAAGAGTTATTGATAACCATTAACATCTAGATTATTATTACGTTAATAAGGCTAACTGTCAATGCATTTATAAATAGAAAGTTGTGATTTTAAATGATTATCAAGCTTCAGTTTAGAATATACTGTAGTGTCACTACACCCTAATCGTCGAACCTTGATATAAAGCGATACACCTAAATAATCTTAAAAACACATACTTCGCAAAATATACCATTCAGAAGTTAACAATGATTTGATACTTAAGACATTGTCGCATTATGCTATTGATAAATAAAAGTAGTCTAGAATAATGTTTATCTACTACAGTCTCTATTCTTTTTGTTGCTTTTGCTGACGATGATTTTAAAAAATCTGAACCGCACTGGGATTGTCGGTGACTCAAAACTCTGAGAGAGTATGAAAATAGTCGCTTCATTAAATCTTATAATTTGTTATGACAAATGACTCTGGATAGAATAAGGCGGTTTTAAATGCTCCCTCTGAGGTATACCTATGGTGAACCAATCAGGTGCTTTCACTGATTCGGTTCCCTAGCGTGGACTGGAATCTTCGGTTGTAGGCTAATGAAATCAACGGTTTTGCTCCCGAAAATATTCTCAGTGTACTTCGTTGTATACATGCAGTGAATTTTTGAATAGTAGATCAAGTTATTTTTATTTACCATAAGCGCTGTTATAGAAATAAGAACAGCTAACGTCATATTGGCTGGCGCTTTCTTCCTAATTTCATTTTCATATTTGCTAGCACCAACCCCGACAATATCAATATCATTGCCAGCATCTTCCACCATGTCACAATCTCTCCTGTGAGTAGCACTGAGGTTATCATACCGAATACTGGCACCAATAGAGCGAATGGCATAACCTTAGAGGCAGTATTGTGACTGAGCAGATGCGCCCACAATCCAAAGCCTATCAGAGTTGAGATATACACGATAAACCCAAGTGATAGCCAAGACTTGAGCGATGCTTCGGTAAACGTCGCCAACTGCCATGCCTCGGTCTCAAATATGAGAGAAGATAGAGTTAAAATCACGCAAGCGATCAGACCACCCCAAACCACGAGAGCGAGAGCAGACAACGCGGATGCCTTATTCTTTCCAGTATTAGACGAAATAATAGACACGTCTGATCCTTGCTGCGTCGCTTGTGTTGACGTCTGTTTTGAGGCAATGTTACCAAAGCTCCAGCCTATGGCTGCAATCAAGATACAGACAAATCCAGTTAAAGGCATATCACCACCAAGGTTTAACGCGATGACGCTAAGTCCTAGCACACTGACCAGCATACCGATGATTTGCATGCGATTCACTGCCTCACCCAATATAAAATACGCCAGCAATACGGTGATAAAAATCTGAGTTTGTAGCAATAGTGCCGTCAACCCTGCTGATGCCCCCAAATGCATGGCAGTAAATACAAAAGCATACTGCATGACAAACGTACCGATAGCATAAATAAATAATGTACGATTAAATTTGGGCGGCTTCAGAAAGAAAACCAGTGGCACAGCGGTAAAGAAAAAACGCAGGGTGAACCGCCCCGACTTTATCGGAGGCTGATTTACTTGAGTCAGGCAGCAATGCCTGACAGGATTAAATTATCATAATACCGCTTTTCAAACTCAAAGGGCGACACATAACCAATCGTGCTATGCAGTCTTATTTTATTAAACCAATTCACCCATTCAAGGGTTGCCAGTTCAATATCATTGATACCAGTCCAGTTCTCCTTTAAATAGTCAATTACCTCAGATTTATAGAGTCCATTGACTGTTTCAGCCAGTGCATTATCGTATGAATCACCAGTCGTGCCGACAGAAGCGATGATACCAGAGTCACACATTTTGTCAGTATAGCGAATGGATAAGTACTGAACCCCTCGATCACTGTGATGAATGACATCCTTAGGGTTGTTCCTGTCTGCTATCGCCTGATTTAGCGCAGCCATAACCATATCCGTGTTCATGCGATTAGATACTTTCCAACCGACAATGCTACGGGCAAACACGTCAATAATAAAAGCGGTATATACCCAGCCGCTAGTTGTTTTTATATAGGTGAAGTCAGCTACCCATAGCTGATTAGGACGATGGGCATTAAAGTTACGATTAACTAGGTCATCAGCGCGTTTTTGGTCATCACGGCTGTTGGTGGTGATCTTGCCCTTACCGCGCCAGATGCCTTGCATACCATACTGCTTCATTAAACGCTCTACCGTACAACGAGCCACATGAATACCATCCGCCTTCATCTGCTGCCAGACTTTACGAACACCGTAACGGCATTTACTGTCCTGCCAAATACGTTTGATTTCACTGATATAATAGTCGTCATGCTGCTGACGCAACGAGCGCTTTTCAGGGCAACTCTCCAAGTCTTTAGTACGGTAGTAGGTTGATGGGGCAATCGGTAGTACTCTACAGATTGGCTCGATCCCGTATTTCTGCTTGTGATCATCGATAAATTTGACCATTATTTCGGTGGACGGTCGAGCTCCGCCTGGGCGAAAAAAGCCGCTGCCTTACGTATGATCTCATTGGCCTGTTTGAGTTCTTTGTTCTCACGTTCAAGATCTTTAATACGTTGCTCTTGGCTTTGAGCTTGTACCGATGCAGGGATAGTTTGATCTATATGCTTCTTGTGCCATGAGCGCAGGGTTTCAGGCGTGCAGCCAATCTTAGGGGCAATGGCTTGAATAGCTGACCATGTGGAGGGATAGTCGTTTGCTGCTTCGATCAGCATACGAACAGCGCGTTCTTTAATCTCAGGAGTGTAGGTTTGTCTTTTCATTGTCGTATTCTCTCAGAATATTAAGTCTCCGACAATACCGGGGCGGTTCAAGTAATGGATAAATAGCCGGTAGAGCTGCTTGAATTAAATCATTGAGTAAATGGGCTAAAGTAATAGCAAAAATAATATGACCCACCATTTTCGGCACCAAGTCTGTAACTTCAACTTGGGTGTTTTTTTCTATAACTTGGTTATCTTTTTCTATAACTTGGACGTTTTTTACTATCTGAATAGGTGATTGCATGAAGTACCTTACTTGACTTGTCTTAAAATCTTGTCTTAAACTTTTAATAAACCTATAAAAGACGCCAATTCAATTTGCACGACTAAGCCTTTTTGATGGTCTGTCCTATTATAAGCTTTAATCTTACCTTTATGAGCTATTATCACTGCATGAGCAATCGCAAGCCCCAATCCATAACCGCCCGTTTGCCGCTGGCGTGCCGAGTCAAGACGCACAAAAGGCTCAAATATCCGCAGCACATCTTCATCAGCGATACCGGGGCCCTCATCCGCTACGCTAATTTGCACAGCGGATATACGATGATCTTGCTTAATTTGGACTAATTTGATGGTCACGGCTGAATCATTGAGCGTATGAATAAAAGCATTACGAATCACATTTTCAAGGGCACTATGTAGTTGCTTATGATTGCCAAACGTCCAATAATCTTCTTCATTAATAGAAGGTTGCCACTCAAGCGTTACGTTTTTATTTTGAAATTCGAAACGAACGTCTTGGCTAATGTCACTAATTAAATCAATCAGATTTACCTGTTCTTTCTCTGAATCAATCATACTGTATTGCTGCATTTGTAAGGACTGAATATGAATAATTTGTTCAATAAGCTCATTCATACGGGTAGATTCTTTATCAATACGATCCAGATAACGCTCAGCATTCGGCGCAAAGTCTCGGGTCAGCTCGGTTGCCACTTCAAGACGTGCTAGGGGCGAGCGCAGCTCATGGGAGATATCACTCAACATCTGCTTGCGTGCCAACTCACTATCAACCAATCGATCAGCTAGCTTGGCAACATCTTTTGCCAGTAGACCCAATTCATCAGAGCCAAGATTAATTAGACTAGGGTCAGTCTGATAATTGCCGTTGATCAGTTGCCGAACCGTATGTTGGACATGGCGCATACGCCTAATCATAGTACGACTAAGCCAAGCACAAACTAAGGTGCTAAATATTATAATGAGTAGAAAACGTACCTCAAAGTTGCCACGTTGCAAGGCAACTACTTCGTTAAAGGGTAGGTTAGGACGCAGTTGAATAATCAGCGTTTCTCCATTTGGCAAAGTGACAGGGGTATCTGCTATTTTGCGGAGCTGATCAATATTTATAATCGTGTTGATAAGATCAGGATTGCCTCTATCCTCATTTTTGGTCGGTTTATCAGCCATCAGGTTTTGAGGGGCTATGTTATCTCTAAAATTTGATTGATATTTTCCTTTACGGTGTTGCCTTTGATTGTATTTAGGAAAAACAAGCATGCCTTGCTCATCATAGATACTGATTTGATTCATAAAACCGCGATCATCTTGATACAGTTGCCGAACCCTTTGTATCTCACCTGTTTGTAAAGCGACCACCACTAACTCACGTTTGATTAACAGACGCTCAATTTGCACCTCCATTCGCGCATTTAAAGCACGCTCATTCAACCAGCGCTCAATCAAAATAGAGGAGAGGGCGGTAAATAAAATGGCCAATAATAGGCTGAGAAACAAACGCCAGAATAGCGTTAAACGAATCTTAGACAGTGGTTTTTTTATCATAAAATTTCAACAAAATGAGTGCTATTTAGAGGATTGTTGTTGAATAAATAGCCAGTAAATCAGCTATTAAAAGGTTTTAAATCACTAACTGATAGCCTTTACCACGCACCGCTTTAATTGGCTCATCATGAAAAGGCTGTAACTTTTTACGTAAGCGTGAGACGTGGACATCAAGGCTGCGATCAAACGGCTGCAGCTCTCGCTGTAGCACTTGCTCGGACAGCCAGTCTTTACTGACGACTTCTCCTTTTTGCTTGAGCAAGGTCAGCAACAAATCAAACTCTGTACCTGTCACTTGTAGCTCTACGCCATCTATTTGACAAAGACGCTGGTTTGGATCTAGATATAGGCGACTCTCAGGTAATGCCGTATCTTCTAAAAGCGATGGGTTAGCAGTGCTATTTTGGGTACGCTTAATCACCGCATTGATACGCGCAAGTAGCTCACGGGGGTTACAAGGCTTAGTAATATAGTCATCAGCGCCCAGCTCAAGGCCAATAATACGGTCAATCTCATCGCCTTTGGCAGTCAGCATAATGACAGGTATTTTGCTGATACTCGGTAGCTGACGTAATACGCTTAAGCCATCCATTTTTGGCATCATAATATCGAGCACTAGTAAATCATAGACAGCGTCATTCTTTAGCGTTTGCAAGCGCTCAATGACCGCCGCGCCGTCATAAACACAGTCGCAATCGACGCCATGATTATTTAAGTACTCTTGTAATAACTGAGTCAATTCCTCGTCATCATCTCCTAACAAGATCTTTGGCATGTCCATTCCTTAGCGCGTTAATAATATCGTTACTATCTTTGATAAGAGTATTATCAGACTATTTTATAGTCATAAGCTACAATCGTTACCTTTCTTAATGGTTCATAAAGGTTCGTAACCTAGCATTATCGTATGATAAGTCCTATCGACAATCAGTGTTATTTCTAAAAATTAATCTTTATTAACCAAATCAAATAAAGGGTATCACAATGAGAAAATTATTAATGGCTTCAGTATTAGCGACCTCTAGTGTCTTTGCCGTTACCGCTTGTACTAGCGTCGGTGCGACTACGGATACCGCAGCGAGTACGCAGATGCAAAAGCAGCATAAAGGCTCTAACAAAGATGGTATGAGAGGCGGATTCTCACAGCTCAATTTAAGTGCAGCACAGCAAACGCAAATACAGACGATTAGACAAAACAGTAACGTTGATCGTCAAAAAGAACGTGAGGCAATGATGAATGTGCTGACGACTGAGCAACGAGCGCAGCTTGAAACTATGAAGTCAGAGAGAAAGGATAGAGGTCATCGCGGTGGACATAAGAGAGGCAATCAAAACCCACTAACTCAGCTAAACCTTAGTACGACGCAGCAAGCTCAAATTGACACTATCAGAAAAAACACTAGCGGCGATCGTATGCAAAAGCAGCAAGCCGTAATGGCGGTTTTGACCAATGAGCAACGTGCGCAGCTTGAAGCCTTAAAAACGCAGCGACAAGATAAAGGGCACCGCAGCCTTAATAAATAAAGAGATAAAATGAACTTAGTCTAAAGCCATCGCATACTAACGATGATGCCTGAATAGTAAGTCGGTGGCTTTAGTGATTAAAAGGTGAGTTATGGATAAGGTTCAATCCCGTACATTTGCTATAGATAAATGGCCCGTAATTAGTCGTTTCTTTCACTGGATTAGTGCGCTGTTATTACTAATCACTTGGGTGTTGATTGTTTTATATGAAAATACTGATAACAAATTTTATATAGGTTTGCATAAAGCCTTTGGTGTCAGCTTATTATTTTGGATGTTTGCACGGCTGATTAATCGCTTATTTATTAAAGCTCCTCCTGAGGTTTCTATGCCCAATTGGCAGGAGCTGTTATCCAAACTAACCCACTTTGCACTCTATGCTATGTTAATTGCCATGCCTATAGCTGGTTTACTTATGTCAATGTATGGTGGGCGTCCTGTTGATATGTTTGGTCTGTTTGAGATTCCTATATTTGTTACACCAGATCGTAGTATGGCGCGTTTTTTTAACGATCTGCATACTAGTATCATCTGGCCTATGATTATCGCCTTTACGCTGGCACATATTGGCGCAGCCTTATATCATCAATTTATCAAAAAAGATAGGCTGATCAATCGTATGCTTTAGTCATACAAGATAGAATATCCCTTTTATTCGCTTAGCCTTGCAAATTTATCTTTAATAGCGTATCAGTCTACATGATGCGCTTTTTTGTCGTCTCTAAAATGAAAGTAGCAAGTTTGGCAAATCTCAATAAACAATAGTTGGCGATAGAAGGTCTTAATTATTCGTTGACTATCTGCTTATCCCAATAGGGCGGCGTACCATAATAGTCCGTCATAAAATCAATAAAACACCTGATCTTGTGAGGTAGCAGTTTTCTATGAGCATAGACGGAATATAAGCCTAGAGGGCTTGGCTCATATTCAGGCAACACTATAGTTAGCTTACCAGTACTTAGCGCCTTACTAGCAATAAAAGTCGGTTGCAATACCAGTCCTGCGCCTTCAATAGCGGCCTCTATTAACACATCACCATTATTACTCCGAAACACACTGCTTTCCTTGAACTGTTTCGCTTTTAGGTATCTTAGATTAACACATGAAGTGCAATACCAAATGCGAGGTGAAAAAAAGACCTA
>NZ_RRYW01000063.1 GCF_014861365.1 Psychrobacter sp. FME6 | reverse complement strand
CCTAGGCTTAGATGTGTATAGTTCATGGTTGCAATCTCACTTTGGTCGGTGGATAAAAACTTTGATGCTAGCGCATCTAGGTCTTTTTTTCACCTCACATTTGGTATTGCACTTCATGTGTTAATCTAAGCGTTTTTTTAACAGCCTGCTCAAAGCGAAATAACAACTGCCGTCGCGGCTGAGTGCTATCGTTACGTACCTGCAAAGTGACCCAAACAGGCGCGCCTGCTTCTGCCATGGTCACATCCAACAGCTGAACGTGCAATCCTGAAACATGCGCAAAGGTTATATGAAAACTGATGAGCCAAACGCTGACGAGATAAAAGCACAATCCAAGTACCAAGTTATTGCCATAGTTGATACCAGCGATAAAGGTGATGACCAACAGCACCGCAAACAACATCCCTTCACGGCTAAAAAATATATAAACGTTACGCAAATTAAGGGTAGCGCTATCACTTTTTGGTGCTCGCGAGGCAAACCAACGGCTTAACAATGAGCTGATTGGTGCGGTTAAGGCTTTTGGTAAAAAACTCATGATTACCCTATCATTACCATAGAACTGGCCATCTCAATGAGATGCGGCGAAGTGGGTTGATAATCGTATTTTAAATATGGTTTTAAAAACTAGGTTTAGAAATTAGGTATTGAACGTGAAATGGAAAAGTTTAGATAGCTAATGTTTTAAAGTATAGTCAGTTCTAAATAAAATCGACACGTCAATAATCCCGTACTACTGGTGCTAATTTTTCTTGCTTGCTGTTCGCAGGCGTGACAGAGGCTGCGAAAAATTTACTCCAGTAGCACTCGTATCAGTTTTAAAGTGAATCAGCTATACAACAGCCACTTCTGCTAAAATTCGTTGCGCGATGGTTTGCGTGGCTTGCCCACCCGTCACATGCACAAAGCGCTGGCCAAGACGATGATCCGTGACCGCTGCAAATACCGCTTGGATATCTTCAGGCGTCACTTCCATGTGTCCAGACACATAAGCATGAGCCTGAGCAGCACGCTGAAGCGACAGTACGCCACGCGGTGATAGGCCATGATACTCGGCGCTCGCACGAGTTTTTGCGACCAGACGCTGTAGATAATCTAAGACCACATCAGCAACATAAACCTGCTTAACGCCTTGCTGGGCTAATAAAACAGCTTCTGTATCAAGTACGGCGTCCAAATCTTTTAATAACTCACGGCGATTCTGGCCTTTTAGAAGCTCGCGCTCTGCTGCCGGCGATGGATAGCCCAGCGACAAACATAATAAGAACCGATCGAGCTGCGATTCAGGAAGCGGATAGACACCGGCTTGCTGTAATGGGTTTTGAGTGGCTATCACAAAAAATGGCTGCGCTAAGGGATAGGTTTGCCCATCTTGCGTCACCTGACGCTCTTCCATTGCTTCAAGTAATGCACTTTGGGTCTTAGGGCTAGAGCGATTAATCTCATCAGCAAGCAATAGCTGGGTGAAGATAGGACCGGGACGAAACTCAAACTGCTGCTTATTTTGATCATAAATACTCATGCCCAAAATATCTGCCGGCAGCATATCATTGGTAAACTGCACCCGGCTAAAACGTAGACCTAACAGTTGAGCCAATCCTTGCGCCAAAGTGGTCTTACCCATGCCCGGTAAGTCTTGCAACAGTAAGTGCCCACCAGCTAAGATACCACTAAGCGACAGTTTAATTACCTGCGGCTTGTCTAATACGATTTGATTTAACTGTGTCATCAATTGAGCGATTTTTTGCTGATTATGGTAGTAGTCAGTAGCTGCATGGGTCATATAGTGTTATTTGCTCATTTTTTATGGGAATAATAATTAAAGACTACTTCGCCTCATCCTCTACTATCGGTGCGGGCGCACGCAGCGTTGATAGATAAGCAATCACGTCAGCACGCTCTTTAGCATCTGGCATCGGGTCTGATAACATTTTTGAGTCTGACATGGCTTTTTCAGCATCGGCGATATAAGGATCAAGCGTTTCAGCGTCCCATACCCAACCTGACGCTTGCAAGCCTTCACTATAGGTATAATCTTCTAGTTCAGCCGCTGGCGCACCATAAACATTCATCAGCTGCGGCCCTTTTTTATTGAGCCCAGGATTCAGCTGATGACATTGCCCGCAAGCGTCCTGAAAGATAAGAGCGCCATTATCAGCATCGCCCTCTGTATAAAGTGGTAGCGTGACAGGGTCTCTATAATCAGGTGGCGTACGATCACAAGCAGTGAGTAATAACACCGCGGCAAACATACCTAACAGTTGATACTTATTGGTAATAAACATGTTTTTTAATCTTTAATTAGAGGGGCATTGCTATGTATGAGTCCACGTCAAGCATAATACAATGCAAAATTGATGGACATACATAGCCGTGCATAGGTAGTGAGTCGTTTGTGGTTAAAAACTGCCTGTTACTGCAATGAGTTACTAATAATAAGTATCAATCAGGCACTTTCAAAGGCTTTCTTGATAGCTTTTAAGACTCACTAGATACTTTTATAGTACTACTAGGCGCTTCTAAATAATAACCCTGCAGATAGCGCGCACCCACACTCCATGCCACAGACATAGTCGCCGCGTCTTCAATATAAGGCATCAGTACATCGACATTGACTTCATTGGTGTGTAGGATCAGCGACTTGACCGTATCTAGGTTATCGGCTGAATCAACATCCTGTACATAGCTACGCGCTAAACGCGCCATATTTGGCTGTACATAACCAGCAATTTCAATAGATTTGGCAGAAGAACCGAAGTTATTGATACCAATCTGACAATTAATTTGACTAAGGGCCGAAAACTGAGACTTCGCTACCGTTAAATAATCTGAGATATCTTTTTCATTAAACTGTAATGTTAGCGCGCCCGCCGCGCCGCCTACCGCTTTGATTAGTTGGCTGGCGACATTTGGTAGGTTTTTATCAATGAGTGAGGCACTTGTCAGTTGCACCAACAATCTCGCTTCGGGATGTGTTTTACGTACATCGCTCACTTTTTTACAGGCATTGATAAGTACCCAGCGATCTATTTTTTCAAGCAATTTATGGGTCTTAGCAACCGCCATAAACTGATCAGGCGTCAATACAGTATTATCAGCATCGGCCAATGGCAAACGTAGATATACTTCAAAAAAGTCGCTACGATCATTGCTGATGTCGTATATCGGCTGGAATGTTAGCTCAAAACGGTTATTGGCAATCGCATCGACTAAAGACTCAGCCAGTGCATGGTCATCACTATTGGCATGTTCGCTTGGGTCATATAAATGATAACTATCGCCACGGTTAGAGGTCTCAACCATAATCTGGTTGATAGAGTCCATCGCCCGCTCAAGCACTATATTGAGTTCTGTTGTGTTTTTCTCAATTTTGACAATACCAATACTGACTGTGGTATTGGTCGTACGCTTATCTACCTCGATGAGCATATCGCTAATACGCGAACCAATATGTTTAGCAAGCTGCTCAAGCTCAGCGGTGGTTTTGTCCTCTACCAATATGGTAAAGGCCGTATCACTAAAACGACTGACGTGTCCATCTGATACCAGTTCATCTAGAGTATAGGCCACTTGTTTGACAGCTGCATCTATACCTGGCAGACCAAGACTGCTCCTGATTTTACCGACATTGTCGAGCTGTATATATAACAACCCCGCCGTGAGCGCCCCTTGCCGCGCTTGCTGTTGTATCGTCGCCATCTGCGCTTCAAAACCGTAGCGGTTATCGATACCAGTCAAGCTGTCTTTGCGCTCAGCCGCTGCCAAACGCTTGGCAACGTCAGCGCTGTTGCTACTGTTTTGTTGAATGATAACCTGAGTTACCGGATCACCATCTAAGGTCGCGGCAGCCAATTGCAGCTTTGCTTCAAAAGTACTGCCGTCTGTGCGTACGCTTTCAAACTCAAACTCTACTTCTTGTCGGCTACCCTTATCGAATCGACGCAAGAACTGCTTGAAGCCTTTGACGTTATCACCGCCTGCAATCAGATCAATAATAGGCACGCCTATGGCATCGTTCATCGACTCAAAACCAAATAATTGCAGATAAGGATCGTTGGCAAAAATATGAATGCCTTGGTCTATGTAGGCAACCGCACTTTTAGAGTTTTTGATCAGTACGTTAGCGCGCTGCTCGGCTTCAGAAAGTACGTACCGTAATGTTTTTAGCTCGCGGCGACTGCGCAAATTGTCATGTTGTAGACAAATAGACATCACCACTGCCATTTCTTGTTCTACCTTGAGCGACTTGACCATCGTACCACTAATAATATCAGGCAGTCCCTCGTCATTACTCGCCGCTGCCATCTCTTCATTTAGCAAACAGATCACGGGTAGATCAATATCTTGTTCTTGAATGATGCCCACGACATCGGTAAAACTCAGATCATAGGCACTACCAAAAACCAAAGCATCCCAAGATTGCCGTAGCAGCTTTAGTAGCTCCTCTTTGTCATCCAAAAATCCTAAGTGTACATTGACGTAATAAGAACCTAATAAGTACACAAGGCGTTCAGCATAGAGCTGATCGTCATCGATAACTAATAGGTTTAAGGTGGACTGAGTGCGCATAAAAAGCCTTTTTTAATCTTGCGATCTTATTGTTATGTCTCACTTTTGATAACTTATATCTTTTACACAAACCAACTTAGTACAAAAAATACGATAGTCGGTTCAAAATAAAAGCGATACGATTATCGCAAAGTAAATAGTAACGATGTCAGTCATTATAGACAATAATTTAAACGGCTGCAGATTAACTTACAACCAGCATTTATCGGTGTGACTATTTGGATGGAAATACTAGGCGGTGTCCTTGTTTTGAAAATGGTGATAAAAATAAAGACACGCTCTGAGCTACAGTTGGACGACCTCATACTGACTGAATTCATCGGTAACCAGCAACCTACGTTTGAGGCGTAGAAGGGTTTGTTTGTTATTGATGCGCATAACGACCCTATCATTAGACTGGAAATAAGAAGACGGCACAATGAGAGTGCCCAAGGTTTGCAGTTGCTCATCCCTACCAAGGACAAACGCAGGTACAAAATGTCGACTGCGCGTTTCTCCGCCTTCTAAACGCAGCCCACAAGCTACCAGCTGATGCCCGAGCACTTGCCACTCAACCTCTGGGCTTTCGTCATCAAGGTCAAGCCAACGTACTACCCCTATTGACCAATCAGCCGGCATGGCATCATCAGAACGGCAAACCAAAAAAAGACTCATAATGTGTAATGGCGGTGGTGCCGTCGTGACAACCTCATTGTTCTTACCTACCGCGTTGAGATTATCTACCATTGGTGACAAGCGCAGCGTACGGAATAGCGAGAGCTCATCATGACTATCAAAAGTCTCAATGGCTTCAATAGTTAACGCACTATTACTATCTTGCTTTTTACGAACAGTATCATAGCGAGGTCGCTGTTCATCTGGTAGATTCTTTACAATCATCAAACTTGTAAAGCTACTCGAATGACTGGCACGATAATGAATGTTGTTAAACCCAGTAATCAAAACTGCCGATTTTTTAGCACTGTGTTTAGTTGTCAAAGTCAGTTGCGGCTGTAAGTATCGATAAGTGATGGTCATCGCTATTTTATTAAGCAACCAATACTCTACTCCTTCGCCGCTACCCTCAGCTAATGCTTGCTTGCGCCATTTAAAATACTCCACCATTGGCGCAAGCTCTATAAACAAACAAACATAGTGATCTTCGTATGGGTTAATTCCAGACTTTGCCGTTAAATAACTAGGCGGATGGTCACTACATAAATCAACGAACACTCGTGTTTCTGTTTTTGGTTCTATCGTCGCAACCATCTGCTTCGCCCATTCAGGCAATAGGCGTTGCACGAGCAAAATATTAGGACGACGCATGGCACGCAGGTTTAACAAACTGTGCAAGCATATTTGACAATACAACTGATGTATATCGTTAGCGCGTTTTGTGGTGATATATACGCTCAAATCTATATTTGCGGCATGATGTTGATGAGCAAGATGATACAGTTGGTTAATTTTGGACCATAAGTATGACGATGGTTTGCGATAGCACAACGCATCTTCACCCAATAGCTTTTGATACATCAATAGCATCTGGTAAATAGCAGTCGCCAGCATAATTGACGAAGATTTTTCGGCACTAAAATAGCGCTTCCAGCCACTTTTTGTCAGATGTTTCTGCTGACCGTCTAGGTTTAAAAATGAACGATTGCGGCGTAGAACACCGTCATAAACCATAATGAATTGATAGTATAGGGATTCTATTTGAGCCACATAGTCCAACTGCGCCTCACTCAACGCGCCTGTCTCATAAATATAATACTGCCGTAGAGTGGCAATAAATTGATTGGCTGTATCGATCACAGCAGACGTTAACTTAAGACGTTGTTGGTCATCCATATCAGTACTGCGCAACATCGTAAGTGCTTTTTCCAAATATTCAGCTTGCTGTTCTTCGGCTTGCGCGGGCAAGGCTGCCAACAGTTTTAGTAAATAATATTCCTGATCGTTAACCGACTGACTAGTTGAGGACAACATTGGCGCTGTCACAGACAAATGATTTTGAAACATCGATAAAGTTATCATCAGTATTCCTAGTACCTGTTATTAACTTTGAATATTTATTAACTTTGAATATTTTTTTTAAACAAAAACTTCTTAGACTCGCCGTAGTCTCACTACAGTCTCGCCGTATCGTTTTTACATTCAACTGACTATAGTCGCTTGCGTTCAGACTGAGGATACGCCCTAGTTATAACATAAATATTTGCAACCCATAGAGAATACTCATTTTAATGCGATTGCCTATTAACCTACTTACCACTCAATAGTCATTATTTGTTCACTAATTTCCAAATACTTTATAATGCCTATATTAATCAGCATTGTAAATGTTAATCGGTACCTTAAACGGTCTATTCGGCAGCTCTCGCACCAGCTTAGGCACTAAATATCCTGGTAGCGCCGCCAATAATGACCAATAAAGCTCGATGGCTGACCGCTCATCGCTATCGAAATGAGCAGCACCCGCCACTTTATCTAATACATGTAAGTAATAAGGCAAGACACCAGCAGCAAACAAGCACTGGCTTAATTGCGCTTGAGTCTCAACGCTGTCATTAATACCTTTTAGCAATACCGCTTGGTTTAACAAAGTAATACCAGCCGCGCGAGCACGCTGTAAATGTTCTGAGGTAACGCTATCGATTTCATTGCCATGGTTACAGTGGACTACCATCACGATATGACAGCGGCTTTGGGATAGTCTCTCCAATAACGCATCATCTAAACGCGCTGGAATGACCAATGGCAGGCGTGTGTGCAACCGAATAGTCGTTATTTGCGGGAGTGACTCTAGCGTATCCAGCCATGCAAATAAACGTCTATTAGTCACATTTAATGGATCACCACCGCTCAAAATAACTTCATTAATCTCGGGATGTGCAGTGACATAATTGACGATATTTTCTTTTGCATCCGCCGTTGGCATATTGGCACTATAATCAAAATGCTGACGAAAACAATAACGACAATGAATGGCACAGGCACCAGTAATGGTTAACAATACTCTTGATTGATATTTATGCAGTAGCCCTTTGACTGGGTTTTGTGTGTTTTCACTTAACGGATCTGCCACATAGCCTGTTACGTTGATTTGCTCACGCTGGTCGGGTAAAACTTGTTTTAATAAGGGGTCATTGCTATTACCGACAGTCATTTTTGCCACAAACCCACGTGGCACACGTAGCTCAAAATGCTTAGGCACATAGACGTCTGCACGCAGTGATTCGAGCTTTAAAAGGCTTAATAGCTCATCAACCGAGGTAATGGCTTCGGATAATTGCGTTTGCCAGTTTTTTTGTGTGATTAAATGGTTTATCATGACAGCCTACTACCTATACCCAAAAGCCGACATTATACGCTCTTAGGGTGTATCCTATCAAAATATACCAATTACCTCTTACAACCCTAAGCGTAACGGTAGTTTTTACACAGTAAACCCTCTATTTAAATTTAACGACCGATCATAATATTAACAACCCCTAGGAGTCTCTCGTGGCAAGTTTTTCTACCAATGAATTTAAAGCTGGTCTCAAAGTCATGCTAGATGGCAACCCTTGTGCCATTCTTGAAAATGAATTCGTTAAGCCTGGTAAAGGTCAAGCTTTTAACCGTGTTAAGTTGCGTAATCTTCGTAGTGGTAAAGTATTGGAGCAAACGTTTAAGTCTGGAGAGAGCTTGGAGGCAGCAGACGTTTTAGATACTGAAATGAACTATCTTTATAATGACGGTGAGTTTTGGCACTTTATGCACCCTGAGACTTTTGAGCAGCTGCAAGCAGATAAAACAGCCGTTAGCGATGCAATAAAATGGTTAAAAGACAACAGCAATGATCTTTGCACCATCACTTTGTTCAATGGTGTGCCATTGTCAGTGATGCCACCTAACTTTGTTGAATTACAAATCACCGAAACGGATCCTGGTCTGCGTGGTGATACTTCTGGCGGTGGCGGTAAACCTGCGACACTAGAGACAGGTGCTGTGGTACGTGTGCCCCTATTTGTCCAGCAAGGTGAAACCGTTCGTGTCGATACCCGCACTGGTGACTATCAAACTCGCGTTAGCTCATAGCACTTAGCAACAGCAGTACTTAAAAATAACAGTACTTAGAAATAACAGTACTTAGAAACAAGAGATAGCGGTTATCTCTTAACCAATAAAAAAGCTGAACCACCCTATGAGTGATTCAGCTTTTTTGTATCGATGACAATAATCGTCACGGGCTAGGACACGCCCTAATACCATTCCCAAAATCTTGAGTAGCTAGAAATACGAATGCAAGTACTGCCTTTAGTAGACTAAGCGAGTTTGACAGCACTACTCTTCTACCAATATCTGCTTATGCATTAGCCAATATTGCACAAGCGCATTCAGCTGTTCTTGGGTAAAAGGCTTGGTGCAGTAATCTTGCATTCCGACCTTTAAATATTTTTCGCGCTCACCATCCATGGCATTGGCAGTCAAAGCGATAATAGGCGGCAGCTCTTTAGGATCATAGATTTCATGCAGCTTAATGGTTGCCTGTACGCCATCCAAAATTGGCATATGATGATCCATCAAAATAACATCATAACGCTCAGGAGACAGGGAAAAAGTCTCGATAGCCTGTTGCCCATCAGTGACATGGGTTACCGTATGACCACTATTAGTGAGGGCTTTTTTGGCGATAATAGCATTGACGGCATCATCTTCGACCAACAGTATATGGCCCGCAAGCTCATGAGTGGGATCAATCATGGTAAAGTCGTTTGAATCCTGCCATGTCTCATACTTGTTTTCATCAATGGCAGGTAATGGCAGTAGAACGCTAAACGTAGTGCCAACACCCACTTCGCTATCTACGTTAATATACCCACCCATCAAATCGACCAAAGACTTACAAACAGAGAGTCCGAGCCCAGTACCACCATAGAGGCGATGTGTGAACTTATCCGCTTGGTCATAAGCCTCAAATATCGCTTCCAAAGATTCGGGTTTGATACCCACACCACTATCAGTTACTTCAATACATAGGGTCATGTCTTCATAATAAACCGTATTACTATCAATCGGGTTATCTGCTGCCGCCTGACCGTTTTTAGTGTTGTTCCTTTTTTTAGTGCGGCGCTCATCAACCTCATCACAATGACAATTGGGCACATGCTTAACATCGATGCTGACTCGCCCGCCTTCACGAGTGAACTTAATCGCGTTATTAACCAAATTTGCGATGATTTGTTTAAGGCGCACCGGGTCACCTTCGATATATGGCGATAGTGACTCCGTATAATGATAGTCTAAAATCAATCCTCGCTGACGGGCCTTGGCGGTAAACAGGCTAACCACTTCATTACACAATGCAGATAGATTGACAGGAATAAAGTCAATGCTCATCTTGCCAGACTCTACTTTTGATAAGTCTAAAATACCATTGATAATGGCCATCAAATGCTCGTTGGAGACTTTAATATTGTCTATATATTCTTGTTGTTCGCTGCTGAGTTTTGTTTCGCCCAGCATATCCACCATACCAATAATACCATTCATTGGTGTGCGGATTTCGTGACTCATGTTGGCCAAAAAATCTGACTTCATTTCATTGGCAAGTTTGGCATCACGCTGTTTATCCTGTAGCTGCAAGGCATCTGCTGCCATCGTGGCAAACTGAGCCAATATCTTTGCTTGTTGTTCATCAAAATCATACTTAGGCTTCATATCCATCACGCACAAAGAGCCCAAACGGAAGCTTTTATTGCCCTCATGAATGATAATCGGCGCGCCAGCATAAAACCGTAAATAAGGAGACTCTGTAACCAATGGGTTTTGACTAAAACGACTGTCTTTTGATAAATCTTCTACCACAAAAACGTCGTTAGATAACACCGTGTAGTTACAAATAGCGACTTCACGTGTGGTACGGCATACATCGCCAAGACCATGAATAGATTTTAGATACTGTGTTTCTTCATCCATAAAGGTAATGGTGACTATCGGCATATCAAAAAACAGCTTTGCTAGATCAACAAGACGCTTAAATGCAGGCTCATCATTGTCATTGAGCACCTGATATTTTTTAAGTTTAGTGATACGCTCTGCTTCATCTACCGCTACTGGGTAACTGCTTTGAGGTGGGTTAGATATAGACAAGATGGACTCCATTAAGTAATATCAAACGTTCGACTTGGCGTGAGGCTGCTTTATCAATAATTGTAATGCTTCACTCACCATCATCATTGCGACCACTGATGTAATGACCACTGCTGAGCCATAACCACCACATTGTAGACCACCTGCCTGACAGCTCTTATCCACACGCGGCGGCTCTATCGAATAGACACATTTAATCCCGAACTTTTCTTTTAATGCCCTATTAATGCCTTTTTCATGACGTAGTTTATTACGTAATTTGGCGAGTAGCGGATCTTGATAACTGTCTTTTAAGTCACTCACTCTAATCTGACTGGGATCTATCTTACCACCTGCACCGCCAGCACAGACCAGTTTTAGTTTGTTAAAACGGCAATGGAGCACAATAGCCAACTTAGCATCCATATCGTCCACACAGTCTAGCACAACGATAGGCTGGCCTTGTGCAATAGCCGCCTTTGCTTGGTCACGACTCGGCAGCAAGGCAGTGACGTTTTCTGTGGTCAAAAAATCATCAACCAAGTTTAGCGTTACTTTGGGATTGATTTCACGAATACGCGCCGCCATCGCGGCAATTTTACTCTGCCCAAAATTACTGTCTAAGGCTGGCAACTGGCGATTCACATTAGACGCCACCAACACATCCAAGTCAATCAACGTAATCGTACCCACTGCCGTTCGAGCCAGTGCTTCTGCTGCCCACGAACCAACACCGCCTACTCCAATAACATAGACATGAGCCGCGGCAAAAGTATCAACTGTAGCGGTTCCATAAAGCGTCCGCGTGCCTTGGAAACGGCGTTCATATTGCTCATCGGCTTCTTTAGTAACGCCTTTTGCTGTTGCTCCCCCTATGGCAGAGTGCTCAGTAGTAGACGGCTCAACGAATGCTTGCTCAAATGGTTGTGTTTCACTCATAAATGTTTAAATACTCTATTATTACTATTCTATTATTGCTGGTATAGCCTACTAATTTTATATGGGATAGCGCCATTCTGTCTGTAAAGCACTGCAACTATTGTGCCATAACTGCTCAGCAAGCTTGGCAATTGACACATCTAATAACTCACTTAAGCTTGATAACACCCATGGCAGATTGGCAGGCACATTTCTGTTATGTGATGGCGCATCGCCCCATTCATTATTTGGACTCTGCCCCAGTGCTGATGAGGCTGATCGAGCTGATTGGCTGCCGTTTGACGTTTGACACATGATAGGCGTCATATCTGGGCAGTCGGTTTCTATCACCAAACACTCAATACCGTAAACGTCGACGGCAGCTTGGATAGCGTGGCGCAATTTCTTAGCATTTGGGTTGGTCACTTGGCCGGTCACGCCAAGCTTAAAACCTAACTTTACAAACGCCTTGGCCTCTTGGACGCCGCCACTAAAGCTATGGGCGATACCACCTAACTGATGCGCATCATAATCATGCGCTTTTAGTATTGCTAATGCTTCTGCGTGCGCTTTACGGATATGCAGCATCACTGGTAGTTGATGAGTTACCGCCATATCCAGTTGCGCCTTAAAAAACTGCTGTTGCTTGGCAAATATAGCGGGTACTTTCATAGCATCGGTAAAGGTATCCAAGCCAATCTCACCAATGGCTAATGGGCGCCGCTCAGCGATAATTTTTGCCATCTGTTTTAGGTGGTCTTGGTTATGCTGTTCAATATAAAACGGATGCAGCCCTAACGCCACATGACTTATTATACGTAATTTATCACTGCTTTTATCACTACCTTCATCATCGTCATCAGCTTTCATGGTAGAGGATTGTGATGTAGAAAGATGCGACAGCTTATTTAATGATTGCTGGTTTAATACCTGTTCAATGTCATATAGCCGCTCAAAATGCCGATACAGATACCCTACTAACACCAAATGACGTACACCTCGCTCATAGGCTTGCTGCGCTTGTAGCTGTCTATCGTTATCAAAAACGGGGGCATCAAAATGAGTATGAGTATCAATGAGGGGGTAAATACTGGGTGATGTCTGTTTGGCCATGGCAGATGAATCAACAAAGGTCATAAACAGACTCCAAAATTAATATTTTTATCAAAACACTCTATTAATATTTTTATCAAAATACTCTGTCAGCACTAAAGCTTGCTGAATATTCAAATGTGACACTGGTGGCGGCTATTTTTTTATGCTATCACGGGCAGGTAACTTGTTATCCGCTTTTCGGCTACTACGCCGAGGGATAATCAGCAAAGCGATAGCAATAGCGCCCAAGGCAAGGCGTTTCTTTGTGTTTTTTTGCTCGGTCATTATATTGACTCCTAACCTCTACATCATCATACGCAGTATTCATGTTCATTATCTAACTATTACTTATTATACTTGGATAGTCAGAGGGCTATGTTTATCTGTGTTATGAATAAGCAAGCTAATGTACGGTACAATTTGATTTATTGTACCGTACTTATAAAGACTTGGAGGTAGGAGGTTATTGCTTAGTTGACGTCGCGCCAAGACGGTTATTTATCGAAACATTAACATTTTAGCGTTTTAGCGGATAGGTTGTTATGCCATCGTTAGGACTATCTACTTTGGTAAATCCCTGGGGCGCAGCATTTGGCGTTTGATCGCGTTTAGGCACTAATGGATTGAGTGGCATCAGCTTATAATCTGCACTGACGTCGCCATTCCAACCTTCAGTCCCGCTCAGTGGCAGTTGCTTAATGGTACCGTTTTTATCAATAACCAACTGTAAGACGCGCATCTGATTAAACTTACGCTCAGTAACGCTAGCAACCGCCCCGCCATCACGGAGAATGGTTGGCTGTAAGAATATGATTAAGTTACTCTTTTGAGTGCTGTCATTGTCAGAGCGGAACAGCCGTCCGATGACGGGTACACTACCTAATCCCGGGACTTTTTGTTGCCGTGTGGTTGTGTTGTCACGCATCAAGCCACCTAGAGCAATGGTTTGCTGATCGTCGGCTAAAATCGTCGTATTGATAAGGCTTTTATTGGTCACTAAGCCACTCGCATTTCCAGCGCTGCCTGGCACAACTGAGGAAACCTCTTGCGAGACCTCCAAACGCACTGTGCCATTATCGCCAATATGCGGGATAACATTGAGATTAATACCAATATCTTGGCGGTCAATGGTTTGGAATGGATTGGTAGAAGAGTCACTGCCTGTGGTATAAGAACCTGTGACAAAAGGCACGTTTTGACCGACTAAAATACTGGCTTTTTCATTGTCTAGGGTCAAAATTGACGGCATAGACAACAGATTGGCACTGGTTGAGGAGTCAAGCGCTTGCAAGATTGCGCCATAAAACTCTGTATTGCCCTCGCTATCTTTGCGGCTATCACCAATACCAACCAGAGCACCTGCAATAGAACCTGCGGCGGCGCTAATATTTGCACCACCTGACAAAGCCGCTGCGGCAAGTGAAACAGCACTCGCACCAACGTTATTAAAGTTCACCACACCGTAACCACTATTGGCATTGCCCAATGCCCACTGCACGCCAAGCTGGGTCGCATCATCACCTGAGACTTCAACGATTGCCGCTTGAATTAAGACTTGCGCGCGGCGACTGTCTAATTGGTTGACGGCATCTTCAATCTCAAACATCAATTCAGGCGCCGCATTGACGATGACCGCGTTTTGGGTTTCGTCAGCGATAATACTAAAGGGTCGACCGCCTATACCTGTGTTTGCACCAGATGAGCCTGAGCCTGATATAGCTGAGGTTGCAGAGCCCGCGTTGATGCCATTAGTTTCAGTCGTCGAGGCAGAACCTCCATTACCCGCATCGTCCAATGATGCTGACTCTAAGGAGGAAGTTGCACCAGAACTATTAATCGATTGATTGGCGAGCAACCCACGTAGCATCTCTGCAATATGATTGGCGCTGGCGTATTTTAAACGAAAAACGCGCAAACCACTCAAACGCCTTGTCGGTGTCGTATCCAACTGATTGACCATTTCTTGAACTTTGGCAATCATCTCAGGGCTGCCTTTGACTAGCAACCTGTCACTGGACGTGTCGGCGATAACTTTCAGCTGATTGTTGCCGCCTTGTGCTTGACCGCTACCAGCGCTCGCAACCAGTGCACTAATCAGCTCCATCATGCGCTCGGCATCGACATGACGTAGCGTTATCACGCGCAGGCTATCATTCACATTACTATCCAAATCACGGATGAGCGCCGTCAGTTGATTGAGGCTATCCGCACGATCAGATAATACTAGCGCATTGACTCCCGGTACAGCCGCCGCGTGCGCCGACTGCGGCATTAGCGGACGAATGACACCCAAGACTTCTGCAGCTTGAGTGTTGGTCAAATAAATAACGCGAGTTGCCAGCGATTCACCGACACTGTCACCACGCAAATCGACTGCCACACCAGACTGTTTGGCGACGTTATCTGGTACCAGCTTAACGGTGGTTCCTGAGTCGATGGCGGCAATACCATTGACCTGCATCACACTCAAAAACAGCTGGTAAATCTCATCACGGGACAAGGCTTTATTAGAGATGACCGTCACATTACCGTTGATACGAGGATCAAGGACAAAGTTCTGGTCAGTGATGGTGGCCACCTCATTGATGAAGGCTTTGATATCGGCATCTTGTAAGTTAACCTTCCAGCTTTCAGCACTCGCCAGACCCGTACTCGCCGCCCATAGTGGCACCGCTAGGCAAAACGGACGACACAGTCGCATCAGACGCTGCAAGATATGGTGCAAAGGTGTGACTGAAAAATTATAAAAACTTACCATATTGATGTTTACCTACAGTGATGTCACTTAGTATGTGCTGCGTTTAATGGGTGCTAGGATTTTTGGCTATCATATCGCTAAGGATAGCAGCTAACAAACATTTATTTTTAAAGTATATCAACTATATTTCATCTAAAACTGCTGACGTATAGTAATGACTTGATCGCCACGTTGTACTTCTATTTGCGCCTCACCTGTTTGCTGTACCTGTTGTAGCAGCCCAGCATCTTGTGCAGGATTGTTGCCGACGCTTTGGCCATTGACAGTCAGCACTTTATCGCCCGGCTCAAGCCCTAGACGATTACGCAATTTGGCAGGCATCGCTGCTGTTACTTGATAGCTTTCACCTGATGCCATCACACCCATTCTGCTTAGATAGCTGGCAGGGTTGTCTTGCAATGCCGTGACCGCTTCTTCGATAGCAGATTGTGGACTGCTTTCGTCACTGTCGCTGCTAGCCGCTGCTGGTTCCATATCAGGATTTTGCGCTGATTGAGGAACAACAGGTAACGTGTCACTGTTTGGCAAACGCTGATTGCTAACCGCGCCTGCCATCATAGCGCTTTGGTCTAATGGCATCGCTTCTGGCATGCTAATAACCGTTTGCTTATCGTTGGCGTCAGCGATAATGATTTCATTCCAATCGACGGCGATCAGAGTATAATCACTGTCCTTTAACGGGTCGCCGATACGATAGTTTTTTACCTCACCATCGACATCCAATAGTGCTGAAGACATGCTCTCTGGTATTGCCAACAACACTCCTTTTAAACTGATATTGGGTGGTGGCTGCACGACCGCAGCGATAGGGTCAGGATCGGCAAAAATAGCGAATAAACTACTATAATCTTTGCCCGATGTAGACGTGTTTTTCAAAGGCGCTAATGGCAATGCGGGCGCTAACGGCGCAGCCAATAACAGCCACAATAGCCGTGCTGCTGTCCAGCATAACCAGCCAATGGCTAATAATAATAACCAACCCGAAAAGCGATTGAGAGTATTGAACACTGGTTTTAAATTTGTGGAGACATTCATCATTTAGCGTGCTCCCAGCCCATTTAGCAACGGCTGACGCACACTGACAACCGGTGTGTCTTGCGGGGCTTGGCCTTTATAGTCAGGCATGTTTTCTAGTAAACGCTGGGTCAAACTGACGTCCAACATATTGTCACTATCGATATATAGGTCGCCTAAGCGCTTGTCTTGATTGTTTAACAAATTGATATGAAGCAGGTTTTTATTATTTTTTTGTTCGGCACTTAATTCAGCATGCAATGCGGGCATGGTCAGATAAAAAACCTTGCCGCCGCTAGGATAGCCTATTTCACCACCCACCCATGTCAATTGACCATCTGCTTGACTAAAACCAGTTAGCTTACTAGATGACCTTGATGGGTCAGTGTCCGCTGACATATTTGAGCCAGACTGACGTTTGAGCGAGACGTTATTGACCTGAATTGGCGTATTGGGCAATTGCCAATCGACGATATTAGCTAAGGTTTCAGGTGCAATTTTACCGCTCATGTTTTTCACTTGCCACGAGTTTAGACCTATTTTAACTTGTCCGTTTAGGCGAGTTTGCTCTGAGTTGATATCGACATCAGCACTTAGCTTACCCAATAACAAATGCCATGGCTGCCACGACCATTCAGCCGTACCTGTAAGCGATGTCGCTGACACAGGCATCTGCCAAATCGCTGAGCCTTGCCATAAATTGCCAGACACATGCTGCACGTAAGGTGTATCAGGGGCATACTTCTCCAGTAACCACGACGCTGGCATTTGTAATACCGCAAATAATGAAAATAATATAAGCCCAACCAGCCACCACAGCTTACGGGGACGCTTATGAGACGACGCGGATACTTGGGGCACGGTTGTATAACTCTTATAGAAGACAAAAACGTCATTATCATAACAAACAATAGCATACAGATGACAGAAAAAAAGCCAGTATCTTTTTACCAAAATACTGGTAATCAAGATACTGGCTTCTGTCTAACGATAAAAGCTAATATTTATAAATAGACCGTTATAAATAAGCCTTATAACCTAAGTATCGTCCGTTCGAAATAAAAGCGATAAGGTTGTAATAATGTACTATTGCCAAACTATATAGCAAAATCTTCCAGACTACGGCCTGCTGCTAACGCTTCGACCAACCACGTTGGCTTACGGCCTCGACCCGTCCACGTTTCTTCGTCATTATCGGTATTACGATATTTAATGTTGCGTTTTTTCTCTAGTTTCTCGCCCGCCTGTAAAACCTCTTCGATGGTCGCATTGCTGTCTTCTGCAATTTTTTCAAACTGCATATAAGCATCATACAGACGCTGATGTTGTTTCTTTTCAATAAGCTGCTGGGCGTTTTCAGTGATGGCACGTAGCTCATCGACATTTAAACTATCTAAATCAATGACGTTATTTTTATTCATAATAATTTCCACTTTAATGTAAGAGTTATAAAAATAAATAGAAGTTCTATTAACAGCTAAAGTTTTTTGATTCTTAAATGAACAGTCTTGTAAAGATTAGCAATCAACTTTTTTTGATATCCACACTTCTATCGACGCTTAAAAATGTAAGTGTCGATAATATAAACAAAAACATTCCTTATAACAACGGTTGATTGGTATTTTTATTATAAATAATAAATGATCATAAACTTAAGTAAAGCAATGATGATTTTTCAATGCTTAGATTAACACACCAAGTGCAACGCTAAATTATATTATAGAACACCTGATTGGGCGTTTTAAACCCTAAGCGTTTTCTTGGTCTGTTGTTTAGTTTATTCTCAATGTCCTGTATCTCATTATCAGAGACTTGTCTAAAGTCACAACCCTTAGGCAAGAACTCTCTGATTAAGCCGTTAGTATTCTCGTTGGTTCCTCGCTGCCATGACGCATAAGCATCGGCAAAGAAGAAGGAAGTAAAGAGCTTTCGTTTCACCTTCTTATGCTGAGCAAACTCTTTACCATTGTCAGAGGTAATGGTCTTAACCTGCAACCTCACTGGCTTTAGGATACCTATCATTGCCTCTGATACTTGCTGTGCCGTTT
>NZ_RRYW01000062.1 GCF_014861365.1 Psychrobacter sp. FME6 | reverse complement strand
ATAGAGGGTAATAACTGTCGCCTTAGACACCGATTAAGACGAGCGGTTAGAAAGACTTGTTGCTTCTCAAAAAAGCTCGATAATCACTTCAAAGTGTTTGATATGGTGTTCTTTTACATCAATTATGGCTACGTCTGATGCCAGCATACTTTTTAGAACACCACCAAATTTTATTGATCATTATATAAGCTGGTATTGGGTATTATATGAGCTAGGCTAACGCAGATTTACGTTAATAAAAGTCAGCTAAGTGTACAGCTTATGTCCCAAATACTTTGGTTTTTATATTTTTATCCCTATTAATGCTCTAACAGAGTTTATGACTTAGTTTATGACTTGGGATATATTAAGCATTGATTTATTGAGCATAAGGTAGGATATTAATGGTAACACCATCGACTTTTAAGCGCTTATTGAATCGCCATCCAGAAAAACCGCAATCACGACAGCTGACAGCTGGTGAGATAGCGCTGGCTCGTTCAGTGTTCGCTGACAGTATTAGACTTGATAACGTTCAGCTAAAGACCGCTTGGTGGGTACTCAAAAATTATGCGGTGAGTCCCAATGGGAATATTTATTTCCATCCAGCAGACTGGATTGTAGATTTTAGCCAAACGTCGCTCAATAAGCAAAGCTGGTTGATACATGAGCTGACCCACGTTTGGCAGTTGCAGCAAGGTCTAAAAGTCGTACGTGGCGCACTCATTGACCGTCGCTACAATTATGTGTTTGAAACAGGCAAGTGCTTCTTTAAATACGGTATCGAACAGCAAGCGCGCATGGTACAAGATTACTTTATCCGCCGTCAGCGTGGGCAGTACTGTCAGGATTTAGAAAGCTGTATTCCGTTTCTAATAGCGCCACCAGTCGTTCCTGCTGGTAGTAGTCATGCTAATGAAACTAATGAAAGCTCGCTCAAGTCTTAACCCGTATGTCATGATTTAATATTTCTGCTTTTAACCAAGGGTGTGTACTCAAATGTTTAAATTTTTATCAGTAAAACCGACTATTGATACTCATCATAACCTTGTAGATAAAGGCCTCATGAGTCCACGCCAAGCGCCAACCTTGCTTGCGGCAGCAATGACAGGTGTCTTATTGTTGAGCGGTTGTCAGCAACAAGCAGAAACACCACCAGTGCCAGATGACAGCCAAACCACTGAGAAAACGGCTGAAGAGGACAGTCAGCCTATGCAAAAAAGCGATTCGGCTGCTGCTCGTATAGAACAGTACCAGCCTATATATGTCGCCCAAGCGCAAGGGTTGCAGCGTCGTTTGCAAGCAGAGTACGAGTCGCTACAAGCAGCTGATGCCTCAGTACCGCAAGAGTCGTTATTGCTAAATGGTACGACGGACGACTTCAGTGATAACAATGACACCTACAATAACGATGACATCGCCGGCAATAATGAAAATAACGACAGTATCAATATTGAAAAGAATGCTGGAATGGCTAGTGGTGCTACTTCGTCGACAGTAGCGCCTACATCTCCAATGGCTAATGTCGACAGTGACACTAACAGTGCCAGTGATATTGCTAATGACGCTGCTAACGAAATAGCGGCTGAAGATGATATTAATACTAGCACGGAAGTCGGTGAGCGTGATTTGACTGTGTTAAAACGCATCAGCCTCGAGCCGCGCAAGCCTACGATACTCACAGAAGCGCAAATTATCGAACGCTACCAGCAAGTGATGGAGGCGCTCTATCAACCTGTGACCACACCGCTTAGTGCCGAAGATACCGATACGTTGATTAATGTCGCCACCTTGGTGCCGCAGTTGTTTGAAGATGCGGAAATTGCTGGACGGGTTAATGCAAAAAGCCCAGCACTGGCGCGTTTGGTGATTCAGCATCAGGTTTGGGAGCAAATAGAAGCTCAGCAAGTGCTAGATATGCAGCAAATGAAACGAACCCAGCAGCAAGAATTTGAGATGTTAATGACAAAATTTAATGAGACCATTGAAGGTTACGATGAACAAATTGCTAAATATGAGCAGACCTTAAAAGCTTTTGAGTAGTGACTCAAACCTATTTGTCGTTAAGCGAATAGTTGTAAATGCAGCCCATAAAAAATCCCGCACTTTGGCGGGATTTTTTTATGGGGTTTTAATTAGTTAATTAATCAATCAAATACTAAAGCTTATTTGCGGTCTTCAACTTTAACGAAGTCACGATGCGTCTCACCTGTATACAACTGACGTGGACGACCGATTTTGAACGGTGCGCTATGCATCTCGATCCAATGGCTGATCCAACCTGAGGTACGGGCTAGTGAGAAAATAACCGTAAACATTGACGTTGGGATACCAATGGCTTTTAGAATAATACCAGAGTAGAAGTCAACGTTTGGATAGAGGTTACGCTCGATGAAGAACGGATCTTCTAAAGCGATTTTTTCTAGTTCCATAGCCAACTTAAGCTTAGGATCGTCGATACCTAAAGCTTCCAATACTTCATCACAAGCCTTTTTCAGCACTTGTGCGCGTGGGTCAAAGTTTTTATAAACACGGTGACCAAAGCCCATTAGCTTCACTTCACGGCTCTTCACTTTTTCCATAAATTCAGGAACATTTTCAACAGAGCCGATCTCGTCTAGCATCTCAAGAACAGCTTCGTTAGCGCCGCCATGTGAAGGACCCCATAAAGCGGCGATACCAGCAGCGATACAAGCGTAAGGGTTAGCGCCAGTAGAGCCGGCTAGACGTACGGTAGATGTCGAAGCGTTTTGCTCATGGTCAGCGTGCAAGGTAAAGATTTTGTCCATCGCATCAGCGATGATTGGGTTTACTTTATAATCGACATCAGCAGGGGTTGCAAACATCATATATAAGAAGTTTTCTGCGTAGCCAAAGTCATTACGTGGATACATGAACGGTTCGCCCTGTGAGTATTTATAACTCATAGCCGCTAATGTAGGCATTTTTGCGATTAGACGAATAGCCGTGATTTCACGATGATCTTCATCGCTGATGTCTAACTTATCGTGATAAAAGGCAGATAAAGCACCAACGACACCGACCATAATCGCCATTGGATGCGCGTCACGGCGGAAGCCTTCAAAGAACTTACGCAGTTGGTCATGAACGGCCGTATGCTTACGGATTTTTTCAAAGAAGTCTGCTTTTTGCTCGCTATTAGGTAGGTCACCATGAATCAGTGCATAAGCCACTTCTAAGTATTCAGCGTTTTTTGCTAACTGGTCGATAGGGTAGCCGCGGTATAATAACTCACCTTTACCACCATCAATAAAGGTAATCTTTGATTCAACAGGAGCCGTTACTTTAAAACCAGGATCATAAGACCAAAACCCTGAGTTTTGTAAAGCAGCAATATCGATAACTGGGCGCCCTAAAGTACCTTTGATGATAGGAAGTTCGTACGCTTCACTATTTACGGTTAGTTTGGCATTATTGTCAGCCATAAATTGCTCTCCATTAGTTTTAACTTGTTAGAATAAATTCACGACAGACGCATACCCTCGCGTTATCGATTCACCAAATAGTTTAAATTTATTTAAGCCACTTGATACGCAGGGTATATTAGCAGCAATTCAATATGATTTGAAAAGACTTTTACCGACAATCCCACCAAGTGACACGGTTTAGCCGTGTGTAACCACTGTAATTTTTGTATCAAAATATGTCTAATCGGTTATTTTGCTTAAAAGTACCTCTTTTAAAACTATAAGTAGAGCTACATTATTCACGTAATTTTTAAAGATTTTTAACAGAGTAATACGGTAAGTGTTATAAATATTTGTGTTAGAAACAGGCAGAGTATGAGCAACAGACAAATAGAGTGGGCCATAAATTTTGGTAAAATCAAACATTTTTAGACAACCATTATTAATGTTCTCTATTTATTTGCTCACTTAGTGTGCCTTTTTTACTACTCAGGGGATAAATTTGTAATTGTCGCTCAGTCATTTTATAATTGATAATACTTAACTGGCACTCGTATTGTACAAATTGAGAAGTAGTTAGGATATGGTATCGTTTAAAGCTGGTTGTTTGAGTGTTTGAGTATTTGAATATGGCTAAATAGCAAACGAGCAAGACTCGATACTGTTTCGATAAACGATTGAATCGATAAGACCCCGAATCTATGGTTTGGGTGTCGTTTTTAGTGGCTTTATTTTTAATTGTTTAAATGTTAAGCGTTTAATACAAGCACTTAAATTTAGCAAAACGTTTGTATCAATACAAAATGACAGGATAGCGTCATTTTTTATTAATATGTCTCGTAAAAATAGGCTGGTTAATCGATGTTATTCATGTTTTTTCTTTGTTGTATAATGGCGAGGCTTCTTTAGATCTGTCATTTCGACCAACGACATGAAACGGTTTATTGATTCCCTATACTGCACTATCCTCTCTTCATATTTGACGCAAACTATACGAAGTCAGCTAGCTCTTCCTTACCTTATTCGTCTTGAGTAGTACTCGGTGTGTTTGGTAGACGATTGCCAAACCATAAGTAACTACCAGACACAACCGCAAAAAAGGATGCCCGCTGTGAAAAGCAACAGACCTATTAATCTGCCTTTGAGCCAAGTGATTAGCGTTAACAGCTCACCGATTGCAATTGCCTCAATTTTGCATCGTATTTCTGGCATTGTTTTATTTTTATTGATTCCTGTCATGCTGTGGTTACTACAGAACTCGTTGGCGTCGCCTGAGAGTTTTGAGACCGTATTTGACAACGTATTCGTGCGCTTTTTGGCATGGATATTCGTTGCCGCGATTGCTTATCACTTTGTGATGGGCGTCAAGCACTTATTTGCTGATATGGGCATGAACGAGGAGCTAAAATCTGGCCGTGCCGCTTCTATGATTAGCTTTGTAATTGCAGCAATCTTAATTGTCGCGTCATTTGTATGGGTGATGTTCTAATGATAAAAAATGATTCAGGAATCAAAAGCGCTACTGGTCTGACCAGTTCAGGCTCACGCGATTGGATTATCCAGCGCCTCAGTGCAGTAGTCTTAGCCGTTTATAGTGTGGTATTACTGGGCTTCTTTTTGACCCACGGTAATGTGACCTTTATTGAGTGGTCATCATTTATGACCAGCTTGCCGATGCGTCTATTCAGTTTGATAGCTGTACTTGCGTTAGCTGGTCATGCTTGGGTTGGGATGTGGACGGTATTTACTGACTATATTACCACTGGCAAAATGGGCTCAAGCGCAGCAGGTTTACGTTTAGTGCTACAGTCATTGATGATTATCGCTATTTTAGTGTTTCTATTTTGGGGCATCATGATTTTTTGGGGTACTGGTTTCGGCGTTGTTGCTGTTTAACCACTGAGTGATAACCTCTACTATCGATAACGGGTGCGCGTAGCAGAATTTTTAGCTGCCTTAGTATGTCAAAGCCATCCGTTAGTCGCCAAAAATAGTCATAGCCAATCATAGCGTTGGGCACACATTGACTTAACCAGTCACTTAAAACTTAGGTGTATCCGTGGTGAAGCGAGTGATGAGTCCCAATATAACGATAGATATGCAAGTTAAGTGGTTAAAGGTTGTTTGCATGGTGCTTTGATAAGCACAAGTGGTACTGAAGCAAAAGTTATTCGGTACGGCAAAAATAATATGCAGAATCACCTTTTTATTTACTTCTAAGCATTAACAGGCATTAGGAAAACCGTAATGGCAACTAGACAAGATAATACCATTAGCAATATCAAGACCCTAAACTACGATGCAGTCATCGTGGGTGGCGGCGGCTCAGGTATGCGTTCTTCACTACACTTGGCTGAAGCGGGCATGAAAGTTGCCGTTTTAACCAAAGTATTCCCAACGCGCTCGCACACCGTTGCCGCTCAGGGCGGTATTGGCGCAAGTTTGGGTAACATGAGCAACGATAACTGGCATTTCCACTTTTATGACACCGTTAAAGGGTCAGATTGGTTGGGCGACCAAGACGCGATTGAATACATGTGCCGTGAAGCGCCAAAAGTCGTTTATGAGCTTGAGCACATGGGCATGCCGTTTGACCGTAACGAAGACGGGACGATTTATCAGCGCCCGTTCGGTGGTCACACGTCAAACTATGGCGAAAAAGCTGTTCAACGTGCGTGTGCTGCTGCCGACCGTACCGGTCATGCGCTGCTACATACGCTCTATCAAAAAAACCTAGAGCAAGGCACTGAGTTCTTTATCGAGTGGATTGCGCTAGATTTGATCAAAGACGAAGCGGGTAACATCAACGGTGTCATCGCCATTGAGCAAGAAACGGGCACAGTCGCGGTATTTCAATCGCCGATTACTGTCCTAGCGACAGGCGGTGCTGGCCGTATCTTTGCCGCGTCGACCAACGCTTATATCAATACTGGTGACGGCATTGGCATGGCGGTCCGTGCAGGTATTCCATTACAAGATATGGAATTCTGGCAGTTCCATCCAACCGGCGTTCATGGGGCAGGCGTACTATTGACCGAAGGGTGCCGTGGTGAAGGCGCTATCTTACGTAACAAAGATGGCGAAGCGTTCATGGAGCGTTATGCGCCAACCGTGAAAGACTTGGCACCACGTGATTTGGTTTCTCGCTCTATGGACCAAGAAATCAAAGAAGGCCGTGGTTGTGGTCCCAATGCTGACCATATCGTTATGGATATGACCCATTTGGGCGTTGAAACCATCATGAAGCGTTTGCCATCAGTCTTTGAGATTGGTAAAAACTTCGCCAACGTCGATATCACCAAAGAGCCTATCCCAGTCATTCCGACCATCCATTATATGATGGGCGGTATTCCGACCACGATTCATGGTCAAGTAATCACGCCTGATCTAGAATCGGGTACAGATGAAGACGGATTATATACCAAAGGTAACGTGGTCAAAGGTCTATATGCCATCGGCGAATGTGCTTGTGTGAGTGTCCACGGTGCCAACCGTCTAGGTACCAACTCATTACTGGATTTGGTCGTATTTGGTCGTGCTGCTGGTAAGCATATCGTTGATGAATTCCATCATGCGGATCATGACTACAAGCCATTAGATCCACACGTGCTTGATTTTACCGTGAAGCGTTTAGACAAACTGCAACAGTCGACCGACGGCTACAATGCGCAGGATGTGGCTGACGAGATTCGTGCCACTATGCAAAAGCATGCCAGCGTATTCCGTACCCAAGCGATCATGGATGAAGGGGTTGAGCAGATTTTAGCACTGGGTGAAAAAATCGACAAAATCCATTTGGCGGACAAGTCACAAGTCTTTAACACTGCTCGTATCGAAGCGTTTGAAGTAGCCAATCTGTACGAAGTAGCAAAAGCCACCATGGTATCAGCAGCCCATCGTCACGAAAGTCGCGGCGCGCATAGCGTGGCAGACTACGATCGCCCAGAGGATGACGATTATGCACCAAACGGCCGTAATGACCACGATTGGATGAAGCATACCTTATGGTATTCTGAAGGCAACCGCATCGTTTATAAGCCAGTTCGTAAAGTGCCGTTGACAGTTGATTATATCGAGCCAAAAGTTCGTGTCTATTAATTTTAGACCGCGCACTTGATTTATAGCTGATATATAACAACAGCGTTAACGTTTTATCCCTTATTCATTTATTAAAAGGTTGACCGCCAGCTACAAGCTACTATCAGCGCTATGATGAAAAACATGAATAGCGCTGATGTTTGCAAGATTAAGTTGCAACGCTTGTATGCCAGCCATCACCTATGTGTGGAGTTTAGCATTATGAGCCGAGGTACTCGCACCATCGAAATCTATCGCTACGATCCTGATCAGGACGCAGCGCCGCGCATGCAAACCTATACGATTGAGCTACAAGAGTCAGATCGTATGTTGCTTGACGTATTATTACGCCTAAAAAAGGAAGATGAAACGCTCACCTTCCGTCGCTCGTGCCGTGAAGGTATTTGTGGCTCTGACGGCATGAACATCAATGGTAAAAACGGTCTTGCTTGTCTAATCAACATGAATACGTTGCCAGAAAAAGTCACCGTACGCCCATTGCCAGGTTTGCCAGTGGTTCGTGACTTGGTCGTCGATATGAACCAATTCTACGAGCAATACGAAAAAGTACATCCGTACTTAATCAATGACCAGCCAGCACCGCCAACAGAGCGTTTGCAGTCACCTGAGCAACGCGAAAAAATGGACGGTCTGTATGAATGCATCTTATGCGCTTGTTGTTCAACCAGCTGCCCATCGTTCTGGTGGAACCCTGATAAGTTCTTGGGGCCTGCTGCTTTATTGAATGCCAACCGTTTTGTCATGGATAGCCGTGATACTGATACTCAGGCGCGTTTAGCACGTCTAGACGATCCGTTTAGCTTATTCCGCTGTCGCGGTATCATGAACTGTGTATCGGTTTGTCCAAAAGGTCTAAACCCTACTAAAGCTATTGGCAACTTACGCAATATGCTCATTGACCAAGCGGGTTAATCGTTATACCAAACCCAAAAAGTACGATTAGCTGTGTCAAACTTGTTTAGTCTACAATGCGTAGCACTTGCACTCGTTTTCCTTGCTACTCTAATTTTTGTTAATGGTATGACATGGATTTTGTAGAATCTATCTTCTGCAAAACCCGCACAAAAAAACCACCTAAATTTTTAGGTGGTTTTTTTATGCGCAATTTTCTAGATTTTTTAGAAAAATTTGTTCGTCTTATACAAGCTTTAAGGAATGCAAAGATCAAAGGTAAGGCTGTGCTAACAATACGTTGGTCGTGTGTAAGAAAACATGATATATGTGCAGGCAACCTATATAATTATTATGAAAAAACAGGTATTCACTGAGAGATATTGATGAAATTAAATGTTACAATGATGTCTGCTTTGAATGATGAGTTTTAATAACCAAGCATTTCGCTGAATAAATAGCCGTTATCGACTTTCTGCTTTATCAGTGACCGCGTACTAATTAACCTCGTAAACGATAACGATGTACCTAAATTAATATAGCCAATAGCATGTTATTACCATTACATCGCTTTTGTTTTGAGCTGACTATAGTGGTTATTCATTACCTAAATACCTAGTATTGAACAAACAAACTATGGCATAAAAGACAGGCGTGCTACCCTATACAGCAATGTATTTCAGGCTAAAAAAAGCAGTAACCCTCAGAAATAGCCAGGCACCTCAGCAACGATAGCCAATTTATAGGCCAGCTGATAGCACACCAAGTATCCACTATAAATAAATTTGTTATGGCTATAGGCAGTATATATAAATTAATGTTGTGAAACGAGCCAGATAAGAAAACTCATCGTTCACAAATAATTATATTTTTCATCAAGTGTTGTAAAAATACTGATGGCCTCTATGTAGCATATAGACTCTCGTAAATGATTACAGCCCTATAGTTAGAGCAATATAAAAGCGATACAGGCGTGGCTGGAATACTTTCGTTTAAAACACTGGAGTACTTTCGTTTAAAACATAAGTTTTGTAGCCTCTGTTGGCGTAGGCACAGCAAGCAAGAAAAATTTGTACTAACCACGCAACGTGCCAGCCACGTAACCATGTAACAGAGTTTCGTGTATCATTTTATTCAGTATCGACTATATCTAAACTGTGAATACTACTGAAAAGTAGAATTTTATCAGATGACACCTAATACGATATATCAAGTTTTTGCACGATTGTTTTGCATGTTTAACCAGTGACAGATGACACAATAATAAGCACGATTCCATTCATTTATCTATCAAATAGACGATTATTATGAATAGTATAACTAAAGAAACAGCAAGCCACGGCCACACAGAACTGGCCGCTGATAATGCCCATTATGTAGAAGCTCTTTACGAGCAATATTTAGACGACCCTAATAGTGTTGATAGCGATTGGCAAACGTACTTTGAACAGTACAAATCGCCAAACGATGCTCATCATAATGCTATTAAGGATCAGTTTTTATTGCTTGCCCGTAATCAGACAGCCAATAAAGGGGGAGCGGCGTCTAATAGCGAAGCAACCAGCTTAGCTAATTGCGCTGACCCTAAGCAAATGGGTGTGCAACAATTGATTTCGGCATACCGTCGCCGTGGTCACCGTAAGGCGAAGCTTGATCCATTAGATTTGCACCCACGTGCAAAAGTAGAGGATTTGACCCTCGCTTATCACAACCTTTCAGAAGCCGACCTCGATACGGTATTTCCTACCAATGATTTGGATATCGGTAAGGAAGAAGCGCCTCTACGTGAAATTATTGAAATCATGGAGCGTGTTTACTGCCGCAACATTGGTGTTGAGTACATGCATGTCACCACCAGTGTAGAAAAGCGCTGGATGGAAAAATACCTAGAAACCAATCTAGGCTATATCAAGTTTGACAAAGAAAAACGTCTGTCTATTCTTGAGCGTCTAACCGCTGCTGAAGGCCTAGAAAAATATCTAGCCCGCAAATATACAGGTGTTAAGCGTTTCGGCCTAGAAGGTGGTGAAAGCTTTATCCCTGCTATTAATGAAATCATCCAACGTGCTGGTGGTTATGGCACTAAAGAGATGGTCATTGGTATGGCTCACCGTGGACGTCTAAACTTATTGGTCAATATTTTGGGTAAAAACCCAGCAGACTTATTTGATGAGTTTGATGGCAAAATCCAGCCAGAAAAAGGCTCAGGCGATGTCAAATATCACAATGGTTTTTCATCTAACGTCATGACGCCAGGTGGCGAGACGCATTTAGCTTTGGCATTTAACCCATCACATCTTGAGATTGTAGCCCCAGTATTGCAAGGCTCAGTACGTGCACGTCAAGTGCGCCGTAATGACCAGCCATTACAGGACAATAAAGACGGTAATTCAGTATTGCCTATCGTGATTCATGGCGATGCCGCTTTTGCTGGTCAGGGTGTGGTTCAAGAAACTTTCCAAATGTCACAAACCCGTGCTTATACTACAGGCGGCACAGTACACATTGTCATCAATAACCAAGTTGGTTTTACCACCAGCCGTCAAGAAGATGCACGTTCAACTGAGTACTGTACCGATGTAGCAAAAATGGTTCACGCGCCTATTTTACATGTTAATGGTGATGATCCTGAGTCAGTGGTATTTGCCGCTCAATTGGCGTTAGATTACCGTCATGAGTTTGACAAAGACATTATCATCGACTTGTTCTGTTATCGCCGTAATGGTCATAACGAAGCCGATGAGCCGTCAGCTACTCAACCGTTGATGTATGCGGTGATTAAAAAGCTGCCGACCACGCGTGGTATCTATGCAAAAACATTGATTGAAGAAGGCCTACTAAGTGCCGATGATGAAAAGCGTTACGAAGATGAGTATCGTGAATCATTAGATCGTGGTGACTATGTTGCTAATTCACTAGTCAGCGAGCCTAACGAAGAATTGTTTGTCGATTGGAAACCTTATCTAGGTCATGACTTGGTGGACGAGTGGGATACCAGTGTCGATATCGAAAAGTTAAAAGGTTATGGCCGCCGTATGGCTGAGATGCCCGAAGGCTATAAGCTACAACGTCAAGTACAAAAAGTTGTCGACCAACGCTTGGCCATGCAAACAGGCGAAGAGCCACTTAACTGGGGCGCTGCTGAAACATTGGCATACGCGTCACTGGTTGATAATGATGAAGTGATGGTACGTATTACTGGCGAAGATGTCGGCCGTGGCACGTTCTCACATCGTCATAGTGAGCTATATAACGTCGAAGACGGTAGCATGTATGTGCCCCTTGCTCATATGAGTGAGACACAGGCTCGCTTTGCTACTTATAACTCTTTATTGTCAGAAGAAGCCGTGCTGGCATTTGAATACGGCTATGCCACCACCGTGCCAAACGCATTGGTAGTATGGGAAGCGCAGTTCGGTGATTTCGTCAATGGTGCACAGGTTGTCATTGATCAGTTTATATCCAGTGGCGAAACCAAATGGCAGCGTGTTTGTGGTTTGACCATGCTATTGCCGCATGGCTTTGAAGGTCAAGGTCCTGAGCATTCATCTGCTCGTCTAGAGCGCTTCTTGCAATTATGTGCTGAAGACAACATGCAAGTGATTACCCCAACGACGCCTGCGCAGATTTATCATGCTCTACGTCGCCAAGCGGTACGCCCAATTCGCAAGCCGATGATTGTCATGTCGCCAAAGAGCTTGCTACGTCATAAGCTGGCCACGTCAAACCTAGAAGAGCTTGCCAATGGTAAGTTTGAAACGGTACTGCCAGAGATAGATCAGCAAAATGCGGACAACGTGACTCGTATGGTGGTATGTGGTGGTAAAGTTTATTATGACTTGCTTGAGCATCGCCGTGCATTGGGTCTAGACCATGTGGCTATCGTCCGTATCGAGCAGCTTTATCCATTACCAGAAAAGCGTTTGGTTGCTGAGATTGAAAAATATAGTAATCTAGAAGAGATTGTGTGGACGCAAGAAGAGCCATTGAACCAAGGCGCTTGGTACTACTTGGCACCGAATATATACCGTATTGTCGTACCGCACCCAACCAAGGCAAAAGTTATGGATCCGGTAGCGCGTCCTGCTAGTGCAGCTCCTGCGACAGGCTCACCAAAACTACACGCTCAGCAACAGCAAGCTTTGATCGCTGGTGGTCTTGGTATCAGTGTCGATGAATTGTCTAAATAATAGATGGGTTCATCACAAGATTATAGAAAGTAAATGAATCAGGCGATGGCAGTCAGTGCTTTTTAATTGAAACAATACTGACTGCCTATCACGACTTAATAATAAATATGAATATCCAAATCTAAGGAGTATATCGATGGCTGATATCAAAGCCCCCGTTTTTCCAGAATCGGTTGCCGATGGCACAATCGTTGAATGGCATGTCACTGAAGGTCAACAAGTTAATCGTGATGACCTATTGGCTGAAATCGAAACTGATAAAGTTGTATTAGAAGTTGTGGCGCCTGATAATGGCGTTGTGACCAAAATCGTTAAGCAAGTAGACGATACCGTACTGTCTGACGAGCTCATCGCTCAGTTTGAAGCCGGTGCAACTGGAAGTTCTGATGGCGGTTCTAGCTCAGATGCTGCGCCTGCCGTAGATCCAGATCAACCAGCCGCGCCAGTACAAGCAAAACAAGCCGCAGATGGTGGTGAGCCAGTACAAGCAACAGATAAGAAAGACGAAGCGGATCATAAAGATCAAAGCCCAGCCGTACGTAAAGCCGCAAAAGAGTCAGGTGTAGACCCTAAAGACGTCGAAGGTAGTGGTCGCGGCGGCCGTGTCACCAAAACCGATATGGCAAGTCCAACTCTGAAAGCCGACAGCAGCATTAAGTCTGATAGCGGCCGTCCAGTGGCTGAATCAATGGGTGAGCGTACTGAAAAACGCGTCCCAATGACTCGCTTGCGTAAGCGTGTGGCTGAGCGTCTATTGTCAGCGTCACAAGATACTGCCATGCTAACGACGTTTAACGAAGTGAACATGAAACCGTTGATGGACATGCGCGCTAAGTATAAAGAGCAGTTCGAAAAACGTCATGGTGTGCGTTTAGGCTTTATGTCATTGTTTGTGAAAGCAGCGACCGAAGCCCTTAAACGTTTCCCAGCAGTCAACGCCTCACTAGATGGCGATGACATTGTTTATCATGGTTTTTATGATATCGGTGTTGCGGTATCGTCAGATCGTGGTTTGGTCGTGCCAGTATTGCGTGATACCGACCAAATGAGCATGGCGGGTGTCGAGAGCCGTATTCGTGAGCTTGGTGGTTTGGCGCAAAAAGGCAAACTTGGTTTAGATGACATGACTGGCGGTACGTTCACTATCTCTAACGGTGGTGTATTTGGCTCACTGATGTCAACGCCTATCTTGAACCCACCACAAACGGCTATCTTAGGTATGCACGCCATCAATGACCGTCCAATGGCAGTCGATGGTAAAGTTGAAATCCTACCAATGATGTATCTTGCACTGTCTTATGACCACCGTATGATTGATGGTAAAGAAGCAGTACAGTTCCTAGTAACGATCAAAGAGTTGGTTGAAGACCCAGCCATGTTACTACTAGATCTATAAGTATTTAAGCTTGTATTGGCAATCGCTGATACAAGCTTTTTTCACCTTATGATAAAAGCTCTCCCAGTTATTCTGCAATTCTCACGGTTATACATCAGCGCTCTACAGCATGTGATACTGAAGTAGTGTATTAACTATACGGTTAACTTGTGGCTGATTACTTTTGTTATTAATAAATTGCCTAATAGCTTAAACGATAACGAATACCAAACCTAAAAAACATGATTAGTTGTGTGAAACTCGTTTAGTCTACTAAAAGTAGTACTTGTACTGGTTTTCCTTGCTACTCACATTTTTAGGAATAGTATAAAATTAGAAATAGGAATGGACTATGAAAGACAGTTATGATTTAGTCGTCATCGGCGGCGGTCCTGGTGGCTACGAAGCTGCTATCCGCGCAGGACAACTAGGTATGAGCGTTGCTTGTATCGAAAAACGTGTTTATAAAGGCGAGCCTGCACTTGGCGGTACTTGCTTAAACGTCGGTTGTATCCCATCAAAGGCGCTGCTTGATAGCTCGCATCGTTATGAGGCGACTAAGCACGACCTTGCTGAGCATGGAATTAGCACGAGCGATGTGAGCATTGATGTCGAAAAAATGATAGAACGCAAAGAAGGCATCGTTAAGCAATTGACGGGCGGTGTTGCGGCATTATTGAAAGGCAATGGCGTTGACTGGCTACAAGGCTGGGGCACGTTAGAAGATGGCAAGGGCGCAGATAAAAAAGTTAAATTTACCGCTCTAGCAGACGAAGCAGAGACAACGATCACTGCTAAAAACGTCATCCTTGCGGCAGGCTCAGTGCCTATCGATATTCCCGTTGCTAAGACTGACGGCGACCGTATCGTTGATTCTACTGGCGCGCTTGATTTCACCGAAGTACCTAAGCGTTTAGGCGTGATTGGCGCAGGCGTCATCGGTCTTGAGCTGGGTTCAGTATGGCGTCGCCTAGGTGCCGAAGTGGTGGTTTATGAAGCACTACCAAGTTTCTTAGCAGCTGCTGATAAAGACATCTCAAAAGAAGCGGGCAAAATGCTGAAGAAGCAAGGCCTCGATATCCGTGTCGATACCAAAGTCACCAACGCTGAAGTGAAAGGCGATCAAGTGGTCGTTACTAGTGAAGCCAAAGGTGAGGCGTCAGACGAGAGCTTTGATAAATTAATCGTTTGTGTTGGTCGCCGTGCCTATTCTGAAAAGCTACTTGGCGACGATAGCGGCATTCAATTGACCGAACGTGGTTTGATTGATGTCAACGATCAGTGTAAAACCAATCTTGATGGCGTTTATGCTATCGGTGATTTGGTTCGTGGCCCAATGCTTGCGCATAAAGCCATGGAAGAGGGCATGATGGCCGTTGAACGTATTCACGGCGAAAAAGCTCAGGTCAACTATGACACTATTATCAACGTCATTTATACCCATCCAGAAATCGCATGGGTTGGTTTGACTGAACAAGAAGCTGAAGCAGCTGGCTATGAAGTCAAAACAGGCTCGTTTAACCTAGCAGCGAATGGCCGTGCCCTTGCCCAAAGTGAAGCGCAAGGTTCTATTAAAGTCGTCGCTGATGCCAAAACAGATCGCCTATTAGGTATGCATGCGATTTCTGCTGGTGCTGGTGATATCGTCCATCAAGGCATGATTGCGATGGAATTTGTTTCTAGTATCGAAGATTTACAGCTGATGACATTTGCGCACCCAACCATTTCAGAAGCAGTGCACGAAGCTGCTCTATCTGCAGATGGTCGTGCTATTCACGCCATTCAGCGTAAAAAACGTAAGAAGTAAGTAATTAGTTTGATAAGTAGCAACTTATAACCTGATTGTGGTGTGGCTATGTTAATCATCACTACAGTCATGAGTGCGCTAGACGGATGTCTACTAGATATATATGCGCACTCGTTTTCACTTTTTATTAATTGTAAAAAATAAAGGATACAATCAATGAATTTACATGAGTATCAAGCAAAAGAGCTATTAAAAAGCTACGGTTTGCCGATTCAAGAAGGCATCATTGCCCATAGTGGCGACGAAGCTGCCGCTGCTTTTGATAAAACCCCAACAGATATTGCAGTTATTAAAGCGCAAGTACATGCTGGTGGTCGCGGTAAAGCGGGCGGTGTAAAGCTGGTTAAGACTCGTGAAGAAGCCAAGCAAGTCGCTGAAGAGCTTATCGGCACCAATTTGGTTACTTTCCAAACCGACGCTGACGGCCAACCAGTCAACTTCGTATTGGTTGCAGAAGATATGTACCCAGTACAAACTGAGCTATATCTTGGCGCAGTTGTTGACCGTTCTAGCCAACGCGTGACGTTTATGGCATCAACCGAAGGCGGTGTTGATATCGAAGAAGTGGCCAATGAAACGCCAGAAAAAATCTTCAGTGTTAACGTTGATCCGTTAGTGGGCCTTATGCCTTACCAAGCGCGCGAAGTTGCGTTCAAATTGGGTATGGAAGGCAAACAAATCAATCAGTTCGTTAAAATCATGACTGGCGCTTATCAAGCCTTTATAGACAACGATATCGAAATGATTGAGATCAACCCACTAGCCGTACGCGAAAATGGCGAAATCGTCTGTGTTGATGGCAAAATCGGTATCGACTCAAACGCACTATATCGTCTGCCTAAAATCGCAGCACTACAAGATAAAACGCAAGAAAATGAGCGTGAGCTAAAAGCGGCTGAGTTTGACCTAAACTATGTAGCCCTAGAGGGTAACATCGGTTGTATGGTTAACGGTGCTGGTCTTGCGATGGCGACGATGGACATCATCAAACTGTACGGCGGCAAGCCTGCTAACTTCTTGGACGTTGGCGGCGGTGCTACTAAAGATCGCGTTGTTGAAGCATTCAAGATTATCCTTGAAGACAGCAGCGTTGAAGGTGTGCTAATCAACATCTTCGGTGGTATCGTACGTTGTGACATGATTGCAGAAGCCATCATCGCTGCGATCAAAGAAGTTGACGTAAAAGTACCGGTCGTTGTCCGCTTAGAAGGTAACAACGCTGAAAAAGGCGCGAAAATCTTAGAAGAGTCTGGTCTGAAACTAATCTCAGCTCAAGGCCTATCAGACGCTGCTCAAAAAATTGTCGACGCTGTAAAAGCCTAATATATTTGAAGTATAGAACTTTAGATATAGCTGCTTAAACATAGTAGTCAAAGCGTAATAGCAGCTTGTTGGTAAAGAATGACTCATTAATATTTAATGGTCAATCCATCATCAAGTCGCTATTACAAGACAACCGAATAAAGGAATAAATAATGAGTGTATTAATCGATAAAGACACCAAAGTATTGGTACAAGGTTTCACTGGTAAAAATGGTACGTTCCACTCTGAACAAGCAATCGAATACGGTACAAAAGTCGTCGGCGGCGTAACCCCAGGTAAAGGCGGTCAAACGCATTTAGACCTACCAGTATTTAACACCATGGCGGAGGCGATGGAAGCCACTCAAGCTGACGCTTCTGTTATCTACGTACCAGCGCCATTTGTACTAGATTCTATCGTTGAAGCTATTGATGCTGGCGTCAAGCTGATCGTAGTAATCACTGAAGGCGTACCGACTCTCGATATGCTAAAAGCCAAACGCTATCTCGAAGAAGCAGGCGATGTGCGTCTGGTTGGTCCTAACTGCCCAGGTGTTATCACTCCAGGTCAGTGCAAAATCGGCATCATGCCAGGTCATATCCATCAACCAGGTAAAGTGGGCATCATCTCACGCTCTGGTACATTGACTTATGAAGCGGTCGCTCAGACCACTAAGCTTGGTTTTGGTCAGTCAACTTGTATCGGTATCGGTGGTGATCCTATCCCTGGTATGAACCAGATTGACGCGTTGAAATTGTTCGAAGCAGATCCACAAACCGAAGCAATCATCCTGATCGGTGAGATCGGTGGTACGGCTGAAGAAGAAGCTGCTGCTTATATCAAAGACCATGTGACTAAGCCAGTGGTTGGTTATATCGCAGGTGTTACTGCTCCAGAAGGCAAGCGTATGGGTCATGCTGGCGCTATCATCTCAGGCGGTCAAGGTACTGCTGAAGAGAAATTCAAAGCCTTTGAAGATGCTGGTATTGCGTATACACGTGACCCATCTAAGCTTGGCGACAAGCTAAAAGAAGTTACTGGTTGGTAATACATACAGAGTATGTTAAGTAACTACTAAAACTGCATTGAAAAAAATCAAAGACACCCCTACAATGGGGTGTTTTTTTTATATAATAATGGTGTCTTTTCTAAGTTAAATATAGTAGACCTCTTGCAAAAGTACCAGTTCATTGACTTTTACTAATGGAGTCACAAAGGCTAGCGATGACTTATTCAAGAGGTCTAGTCAGTTCTTGAAAAATAACATACAGTCTTTTTAAGACTTAGATTAACACATGAAGTGCAATACCAAATGTGAGGTGAAAAAAAGACCTAGATGCGCTAGCATCAAAGTTTTTATCCACCGACCAAAGTGAGATTGCAACCATGAACTATACACATCTAAGCCTAGGTGAACGATACCAGATTTATGCCCTTAAAGGGGCAAAACATAGTATTAAATTTATAGCGAGGGCGTTAAACAGAAGTCCCAGCACCATATCAAGAGAGCTAAGGCGTAATAAAGGCCTGCGCGGTTACCGAGCAAAGAATGCTAATAACAAGGCTTGTGACAGACGATCAAACAACGCCGTCACTATTATTGCTGATGTATGGGATTGGGTCACAGACAAGCTAAAAGACAGCTGGAGTCCTGAACAAATAGCCGGCGTTCATGGTGGTATTAGTCACATGAGCATCTATCGCTATATTTGGCGTGATAAGAGGCAAGGCGGCACATTGTGGCAGTGTCTCAGACGCAAAGCCAAACCTTACCGTAAGCGACTAACGGCTGAGACCCGAGGCCGTATCAACGACAGAGTCTCGATTCATGAGCGCCCTTGTA
>NZ_RRYW01000061.1 GCF_014861365.1 Psychrobacter sp. FME6 | reverse complement strand
AAACGGCACAGCAAGTATCAGAGGCAATGATAGGTATCCTAAAGCCAGTGAGGTTGCAGGTTAAGACCATTACCTCTGACAATGGTAAAGAGTTTGCTCAGCATAAGAAGGTGAAACGAAAGCTCTTTACTTCCTTCTTCTTTGCCGATGCTTATGCGTCATGGCAGCGAGGAACCAACGAGAATACTAACGGCTTAATCAGAGAGTTCTTGCCTAAGGGTTGTGACTTTAGACAAGTCTCTGATAATGAGATACAGGACATTGAGAATAAACTAAACAACAGACCAAGAAAACGCTTAGGGTTTAAAACGCCCAATCAGGTGTTCTATAATATAATTTAGCGTTGCACTTGGTGTGTTAATCTAAGATTTGATAAAAAAAGAATTATAATTCTTAAAATAGCCACTACGCTTTTTCTCATTTCTCTTTTTATTATATAAGGCAGTCGATATGCGCTATTGTCTACAATGCGGTCATGAAGCAGAACGCAAAATACCAGCCACGGATAATATGCCGCGTTTGGTATGCCCAAATTGCAACTATATTCATTATGAAAATCCCAAAGTAATTTGTGGCTCGTTGGTCGTGCATAAGCATCGGGTATTACTATGCCGCCGTGCCATAGAGCCACAGTATGGCTTATGGACACTGCCAGCAGGTTTTATGGAAAACGGTGAAACCATGGCCGAAGGCGCTGCCCGTGAGAGCTTTGAAGAAGCAGATGCAGTCGTGACCAATCCGCATTTATACTGCTTGTATGATATACCTGATATCGGACAAATCTATAGTATTTATATCAGTGATTTAAAAGACGGTGCTTATGGTATTGGCTCTGAAAGTCTTGACTGTGCTTTATTTACCGAAGAAGATATTCCATGGGATAAGCTTGCCTTTGAAGCGGTACGTCGCACTTTAAAAAGCTATTTTGCAGACCGCCAGCAATTCGATAGCCACGATAAGTTCCCAATCCATCAAGACCATATCGGTAAAGACCAAAGTATTAAGCGCTATTGATAACGCTTAAGCATAAAAAGCCAAGCAAACGCTTGGCTTTTTTTATATGACCACCATAGCAACTATAATGTCATTACAGTACCCACTACAACGCTAGCTTTTGATTTTACACACTTTAAAGCCAAGCTCCTGTACTGCCGTTTCCTTATCATACGGTGCTAATACTGCCCGAACATGTTTTTGTCCTTGCAAGTATTGCTTGGCAACACGCTGTAAGTCAGCAACCGTCACCGCTAAAATTGCCGCGCGCATTTTACGCTGCCAGTCTACGCCGCGATGATGCAAGTTGGCGAAACAGGCTTTGATAGCCTCACCTGCTGGAGAGCCTGGTTTATCCATTCCTGAGATAATTCCCAAGATGGCTTCTTCTAATTGCTCGTCCGTTTGTGGCTCATTTAATAACCATTCGATACTGGCATCAAAATGGGCAAAGGTTTCAGCACACTGCGGGTCACGGTAGCTAAAGAATTTAAAAGCACAAGCATTGGCATCGTAACCAGCGCCGCCGCCATAAGCACCGCCGCGCTCACGAATGGCGCTATGCAGATAACCATTACGTAGATAAGGCGCTAATACCATTAAGGCTGCGGTATCAGGATGGTCAGCAGCGGGCACAGAATAAGCGCTGGCATTATGATAGACGTTGGTCGGAGCCAACCATGCCAAGTCTTCGACAGCAATTTCTTCTAGCTTAGCGCCATCATTTTCACCATTGAGCGCCGAGTCTAGTTGTAAGTCGGCAAACTCACTTGGAATGCTCGCTTCAATAGTCGTATCAGTATTGCTTAATTTTTCAGCGATCTTTGGTGCTTGGCTGTCTTTCCAGCTATCGACAATCAAATTGCTTAAGCGTTCGGTTTGTTCCGCTTCACAAATAATCACCGCATGTTTCGGCAAGCTGATTAAACGTTGATGTAAATCCATCAAGCTGGTTGCTAGCTGATCCCACTGCGTATCGTCGGTACTGGCATGGGTTAAGAAATCTTTTAGTGCATTTAGTGCCGGTAGACCGCTGCGTACATATTCTAGCTGTGCCTGACGGCTCATACCGCGACCGGCGGTTTGCATCGCATAGGCATGTCCTGAGCCAGCAAGGTTTGACTGCCAACCTGCTTGACGCTGCTGCAAAATCTCTTTGATACGGGCATGCTCACTAAAGACACTGTGTTCCATCACTTCTTTCAGCAAATCAATGGCTTCAGGCTTACGATTCAGCGCCCGCGTTGCCACTACAAAGTAGCTGCTAATTGCTTGGCTATCATCGATATTGGTGCGTTGGCTGATTCTGGCGGTGACACCTGATGAATGCGCCGCTTGCTTGGCTTGCATTTCATGCGCACTGTGCGAATCGGTGCCCAACTCTGACAGTAGACTTAGATAAATCGGCAGTAATGGATGATTGATAACTTCATTGACAGGCAGCTTGTTACTGTTGTTGGCATTTTCACCAATTGCGTCGGTCAACGGTACAATCACTTGATAGTAATATAAGCCGTTAGTGCCCGCTTCATATTCAAATAACGTACTGTCTTGCCCGCTCAAACTCACCTGCTTTTGTGAGCCTTGTTTAAAGCTGATGTCAGTTGGTACGTCGTCCAACCCAACTTTTGGCAATAAGCTTAAATCATCAGGAGCTGCTTGGCGCGCCGCCAAATCTAGCGCTTGTTTGTGCAAAATATCTTTATCATCAGCGGTCAAATCCATGGCGATGGTATCAAGACGTGTTTGCTCAGCTGCCGCCAAACGTGCCGACTTCTCACTATCAGGCGTTAATGTGACGCGTACACGGTGTTGATTGTCTAACAGATGCGTCTTAATTAAACTTGGTAGCCATTGCGCGTCGACGACTTGCTCACGCAGCCATTGCAGATGCTCATCAACTTCCCATACGTCGATAGGATTGCCATCATGAATCGCCGTACTAAAGCCCTCTAGCATCAAATTCAAACCATAAGGAATGCTGTCACCGCCGATATGACGCTGATCAATCTCTATCTGATGCAAGATAGTTTCAATGGTTTCATCATCGATTGGTGAGCTGGCAACATCAGTTAGCAGGTCAATAATACCTTGCTCTACCGCTTCGGCATGCTCAGGGTTAGAGCCGCGCAGACCGGTATAAAAAACCATTTCATAATGGCTGTCATCCAGTCCCAATAACGGACTTGGCGCTTTACCCAGTGGATGGCTATCAAGATAGGCACGCAGCGGCGAGCCAGCATGCTCAACCAACACACCTTCTAATAGACGTAGCGCCAAACGCTGCTTCGGATCGGTAATCGACGGTAATAACCAAGCAACCACATGATGGGTTTGATCGGGACCGGCTTCGTCAGCAGTATAAGTATCGGTGGCGCTAATCGGCGCAGACAGGCGCTGCTCTGGACGCGAGACGTGTTTTTTGCCTGCTTCAAACTGCTCTAAAGCATCGTCATGGATTTTTGCTTGCGTTTGGGCAACAGGAATATTACCAAAGCTCATAATGACGCTGTTTGACGGGTGATAATGGCTTTGATGAAATTCAACCAATTCATGATGGGTCAAATCAGGAATATCAGCAGGATCACCGCCTGAATTATAATGATAGGTCGTGGTTGGGAATACATGGTGGGCAACGGCATGATACAGCTGGTCAATCTCGCCACTCATCGCGCCTTTCATCTCATTAAAAACGATGCCTTTAAATTGTGGTTTATCATTTTCGTCCAATTCAACACGGATGCCTTCTTGAGCAAAATCAAGCGGATGAATATTGGGGAAAAACGACGCATCAAGATAGACTGCCAATAAATTAAAGTAATCATTTTCATTTTGAGTGGCATACGGAAACGCAGTCCAATCAGCGGCGGTCATCGCATTCATAAAGGTATTCAATGAGCGTTTAATCATTGAAAAGAACGGATCACGAACAGGGAACTTCTCAGAACCACATAAAGCCACGTGCTCTAAAATATGTGCCTCGCCTTTTGAATCCATTGGTTGGGTGCGAAAGCCGACCAAAAAGGCATTTTCATCACTTGGATGTGCCAAATGATAATGCATGGCACCGGTTTTAACATGCTGACTGATCAGCACATCCATTGATAGTGCCTCAATATGGCGGTGCTCAAGCAGCTCAAACGCTGGATGCAGAGTTAAATCAGCGGTAAATGGCGTGTCAGTCATAGTTATCCTTATAGATTATCCTGATGGCCTCTTAGTAAAGAGCGCATTTAGCCTATAGCTAATGACGCATATCAGGATAAGCAATCAAAAATGGTGAGGTTTATATTTATAAAATTGGTTTGTATAAAAATAGCAGTGTTATAAAAAATATAGGTAATCTTTAAATGGAATGGCATTTATCAGCTAAAAAGAATTTGCCTAACGAAACTAGATGGGGCTCATCGCTTAATAAGTCAAGATAGCAAATGGCTAAAAATATAACTAATAAAGATAACGCCCATTTAACAAAGCATACTTAACAGCAGTCGGTAGTAGTGCTATAGTTAAAATCATCTGTCACAAGGAGCCGCTCATGAGTTACCAACATATTTTATTGGTCACAGACCTAATGTCCGATGCTGATGTGGTCGCCCAAAAAGCCAAACGCATCGTCGATAATCGCCCTAATTCCAAGTTATCGGTATTACATATTGTCAGAGATACTATGGTTGGTTTTGGCTACGAGCTAGTGCCTGCCTCTAGTCTTTATGATGAGATTGATGATGAACGCTGCCAAGAAGCGCGTGCCAAACTGGCGCAGTTTTTGGATCGTAACGACTTACATGTGGTCAATTCTGAAGTAACCACTGCCATCTCTAACAGTGAAGGTATTGTGAACTATTGCCACAAACATGAAGTTGATTTACTAGTCATCGGTCGTCATGAACGTCATGGCATCGCTGCTTGGCTAAGCGGCGCGACGGCAGATAATATCCTGCCAAATGTGCCCTGTGATAGTCTAGTGGTCAGACTCGATAAACCTGTGAATAAATAAGTTTAAGAATATTAAAAAAAGCGTTCATAAGTTGTTTAAGAATATTAAAAAAAGCGCATTGTATCTAGTGATAATGCGCTTTTTTATGGTTGATTGAAATGGTAAGTATTCTCAATGTTATATTGATAGTTAACACCAATTTTAACCTTCTTGAATAATATTAATAAACGTCTGCCAAATTGGGCTTTGATGGCGAGCTTTATGCCAGACTAACCACCAGGTTCGGGACAAATCTATGCCCGCGACTTTGACCTGTACCAGTTGTCCTTTAGCCAACTCTGCTTGGATCACATGCTGCGACAAACAACCCAAACCGATATCGGCGCTGACCATATGCTTAATGGCTTCTGATTGTTGAATGGCCATAATAACCTCGGCATTGGGTAAATATTGCAGTAATTGCTCATCGATAATCTGCCGCGTACCCGAACCCGCCTCCCTTACCAATAGAGGCAGCGTTGCCAGTTGCTCAGCACTTAGCTCATAACAGTTATCATTATCGTTATACGCAGAAAACTCTTTTAACCAGCGACTGTCACGCTTAGCAAATACTACCAAAGTATCCGTCCGCCAAGCGCGCTGTTCAAGCACTTTCATATCCGTCGGGCGCGGCATACCTTCGACCAAAGCAATATCAATATTTAATTGCTCCACCTCGCTAACCACTTCTTGGGTATTGGCGATATACATATCGACGTTGGCATCTGGTAGCGCCTTATATAACTTGGCAAGCAGCGGCGGCAAAACATAATTGCCAATGGTGGTACTGGCACCAATATGAATCTGCCCTGCTTGATGTTTATGATAATGCTCCAGCGTCAACGCTTGCCCTAAGATTGCTTGCGCTTGTATATAGATAGGATGAGCATTGGGGTGTTGATTAAGCCTGCGCCCCACTCGCTCAAATAGTGGCATCTGTAGCCTTGCTTCTAACTCTGTCAGCGCGCTACTGACGGCTGATTGTGATAGATGCAGCGCTTCACTGGCGCGGCTGGTACTACCCGTCTGGTAAATAGTGACAAAGACAGATAGCTGTTTAAGCGTAATCCTCGGTAAAGTCTGCATGGCTTTTTTCATATTTCCTCAAACCTTCTATCTGCTTAAATAACCTATTTATAATACCTAAAAACCCTTTATCGACCTGAAAAATCGATAGTTTATATCTTATTAATCTGTTTTTATTATAAATCGACTTGGCTTATACTGCCTATTCATAAGCTTATGCTTATTTCGATTATAGAGAATAAATAATAGGATGTATGTGCCATGAACACTTTAACCCGATCAGTAAATAACTACGTCCCGCATAACCGCGAGGCCATAGGGCTTATCTTCGTACTGATTGGTAGTTTGTTTTGCTTATGGTTAAATATGAGCTTAGACACTTGGTCGAATGGTCGCATCGTTGGACTGTCATCCCTAACGCTGGCAATTTTACTGGGGATGGTACTCGGCAATACGGTTTATCCAAATTTTTCTGACCAATTAAGTGCAGGCGTTGGCTTTGCCAAAGGTCAGGTTTTGCGCCTTGCCATTATATTTTATGGTTTTAAGCTGACATTGACCCAAGTAGCTAGCGTCGGTATGCCAGCCGTAATGACAGATGCACTGGTACTGACGTCGACGTTTTTATTGACCTACTGGCTGGGTACAAAATGGTTAAAAGTCGATAAGCAAACGACGTTATTGATCGGTTCAGGCGCTAGTATTTGCGGCGCCGCAGCAGTCATTGCCGCAGAGCCCGTGGTCAAAGCAGAAGCACACAAAGTTACTATTGCCGTAGCGACAGTGGTGGTCTTTGGTACCATTGCGATGCTGTTATATCCATTTTTATATCATCTCGGCTGGTTGCAACCTTGGCTAAACGCCCAGCAGTATGGTATTTATACTGGCTCAACCATTCATGAAGTCGCGCAAGTGGTGGTCGCTGGCAATGCGGTGAACACCGATGTTGGTAATACGGCTGTCGTCACCAAGATGATACGAGTCATGATGCTCGCCCCTTTCTTATTGATATTGTCGTTTGCTTTAACCAAAGGCAGTAGCGAGAATGGTGAAAAACCCTCATTGATGAATCGCGTGCAACAAGTCAAAGTCCCTTGGTTTGCTTTTATCTTCATTTTGGTAGTGTTACTGCATACTTGGATCCCGATGACTGCAGGCTTTGAGCATAGCATGGTCATATTCGATGATATCCTGCTAACGATGGCGATGTTTGCACTTGGCTTAACCACTCATATGAGCGCTATTAAACAAGCTGGGGTTAAACCTCTTATCTTAGGGGCCATTATGTTTGCTTGGTTAATCATAGGTGGCGGTTTGATTAATATTGGGATCAGTTCCTTCTAATAAATTACGTTATTTAATGCTTATCCGCTAATTTAAACTGACCTTAATAATCTTAATGACCTTCATTATCTTAAAATAAAATAAAAAAAGCCTACGATCATTATAGTTCGTAGGCTTTTTCATTTTAAAGATATTCGATTCAGCTCTTAATATTAACCTACTAATACCAAACCCAAAAAGTACGATTAGCTGTGTGTCAAACTCGTTTAGTCTACAGTTCGTAGCACTTGCACTCGTTTTCCTTGCTACTCTAGTTTTTGTGAATGGTATAATATCAAAATATAGACGAAAAAAAACGAACCCTTAGGTTCGTTTTTTACACATCTTTTTATCTAGTCATTCATCTATAAAAAGACGAATTAGATAGCAACGATGTTATGTGCTTGTGGGCCTTTTTGGCCTTGAGTTACAGTGAACTCAACTTCTTGGCCTTCAGCCAAAGTTTTGAAACCTGAACCAGTGATTTCGCTGTAATGAGCAAAAACGTCTGCGCCGTTTTCTGGAGCGATAAAACCAAAGCCTTTAGCTTCGTTGAACCACTTAACTGTACCTTTTTGAGTATCTGACATATCGATAATCCTACTTTTTAATTTATTAATGGTCTAGTGACCGGTAACGCTTGCAAATAGCTACTGAACGATAAATATTAAAACGAAGGATTATAACTAATACTACGAGGTAATGATTTGGTGCAGAACTGCTCTTAAGCTTGGACACATTATAGGATGTCCATTGCAGTATCGCAAGTTATATATGACATTTCGTGTAACTGGTTACAAATAATCGTCTTTTTTGCCCAAAATAGCAGATTACTTGGCGTTTGGTAATCGGAATAAATAGATAGCCACCCCAGTACACACCGCGGCTACCAGCCATGCCATCCATATCATATCGGCTGGTAACCGATAAAACAACATCGACGTAGATAAGGTCATCATTACTACCGCTAACCACTTAGCATACAGCGGCACGGCATGATTACTCTCCCAATCACGGACGAACTTACCAAAATATTTGTGGTTAATGAGCCAAAAATGAAAACGTCGTGAGCTACGCGCCCAGCACCCTGCTGCCAGTAATATAAAAGGCGCGGTCGGCATCACTGGCAATAATGCACCAATAATTCCCAAGACAAAAAACACCCAGCCCAATATCAAAAACGTCCAACGCACGGTTGGGCTGTTGTGTTGATTGGTCTTGGGTCGATAATAAAAGGCTTTTTTGTTTTGGCTCATATAAATGCTGTCATTGGCTGATATCGAATGGCTGATACTAAAGTATATAGGCTATACAGCTAAAACGCTGCTTAAAATAATGACCTATATAGGTAGCTAAGCATGCAATATCACACAAAAAGGTACAAGGCTATTTTTATGAAGTTTTTGCTATTGATAGGTATGTTGGGTAAGTGAGTTGATGTATTTAATTAAAGCTTTGAAATAAAAAACCGCTATCACATAAGGCAATAACGGTTTTACTTTCTAGTGACAAAACTCTGATTTAGTTCGCTATCAACCCTATCTCGCATGCTTCTTTTAGCCAGCTTGGAAACTCTTCTAGCATGTTTTCATATAAGGCTTCTTCGCTAATGTCATCCAAGTTGTCTAATTCAAAATAAGGAGTTTGTACTTTTTCAGAATAGACCTACATTTAAAAAACTTTAAACCCAACCAAAATGATCACAGTCACCACTAATCCAAGCCAACCAAACCCTTTTGTACCTTGTACAGGCATATTCGGGTTCATCTCAGGAAACAATATCGCCCCATAAGACACAAGCGGCAACACGATAAACAGCGTGCCGATACGTTGATGACTGGGTAAGCTTGGCTCTAAAAAAAGAAGCGAAATCAAGAATACCATCATAAATATGGTGGCGAAAATGGCATATCTGTCTAATGGCTCATGGCGATTCCAGTAAAAATACAGAACCGCCATAACCAAAACTACAGGTAATAGAACCATCATTAAAAATATACTACAACGCCTTTAACTCTTCCATCTGCCCTGCCATAGCTTTTAACTGCCCTTCTAACTCAGCCAATTTCACTTTCTCAGCATCGACTACTTCGGCAGGCGCTTTACTAACGAACCCTTCATTGCCGAGCTTACGCGAGATGCCTTCAGCTTGACCTTTCAACTTATCATATGACTTACCTAAACGAGCCAGCTCAGCCGTTGGGTCAATCAGTCCCTTCATCGGCACAAGTACACGCAGCTGACCAACCATACTTGATGATGATAATGGTATCTTTTTATCAGAGCCGTCACTACTATCCAAAATCTCTAGGCTTTCGACCTTAGCAAGTGCCTTAAATTGGTTTTTGATACGCGATAGACGCGCCTCTTCATCGCTAGAGATGTTTTGTAGCAAGACTGGTAGACGTACGGCATTACCCAGTTTCATCTCACCACGGATATTGCGCACGCTGGCGATCAGCTGTTGTAGCCACTCCATATCGGCTTCGACTTGTTCACTAATTTGCGCAGTATCGGTTTGTGGATAATCAGCAATCACGATGCTATCGGTGTCTTTACGATTTAGTAGCGGCGCGACAGTCTGCCAAATTTGCTCGGTTAGATACGGCATAATCGGATGGCTAAAACGTAGTGCGGTCTCAAGGACGTGCAGCAGTATGTAGCGGATTTGCGCTTTACGCTCGTCCGATACCGAATCATCATTGAGGCTGGCTTTGGCAAGCTCAACATACCAATCGCAGTATTCATTCCAGATAAACTCATAAATATCATGACTGACCATATCGAGGCGATACTGGCTAAAGTGCTGATGAATAGAGGTAATCGTCGAGTTTAGACGACTCATAATCCACTTTTCTGGTAGTTCCCACACCTCAGGGTTCGCAGCTTGGTCAATCGCTTGAGCATTACCCTCTTTGTCCACACAATTCATCAGTACAAAACGGCTGGCGTTCCAGATTTTATTACAGAAATTGCGATAACCTTCAACACGCTTGAGATCAAAGTTGATATCGCGACCGGTACTGGCAAGCGAGGTAAAAGTAAAGCGCAGCGCGTCAGTACCAAAAGCTGGAATACCTTCTGGGAACTCTTTACGGGTTTGCTTTTCGATTTTGGCGGCGTCTTTTGGGTTCATCATATTACTGGTGCGTTTTTCAACCAGCGCTTCTAAATCAATACCATCGATAAGGTCGATAGGATCTAAGACATTACCTTTCGATTTAGACATCTTCTGACCGTTACCATCACGAACCAAACCATGAACATAAACGGTTTTAAACGGTACTTGTGGGGTGCCATCTTCATTTTTCACAAAGTGCATGGTCATCATGATCATGCGTGCAACCCAAAAGAAAATAATGTCAAAACCGGTGACCAAGACGCTGGTCGGGTGAAAGGTTTCAAGTACGCGTGGATCAGCATTGACGTCCGCCCAATCAAGCGTACTAAATGTCCAAAGCCCCGAGCTAAACCACGTATCAAGTACGTCATCGTCTTGGCGTAATTTAACATCATCGCTTAAATTGTATTTAGTGCGCACTTCGGCTTCATCACGGGCGACATAAATCTCACCGCTCGCGTCGTCATACCACGCAGGGATACGGTGTCCCCACCACAGCTGACGGCTGATACACCAGTCCTGCAAGTCCGTCATCCACGCCATATACATGTTTTTATATTGCGCAGGAACGAACTCAATTCGGCCATCTTCTACCGCGTCAATCGCAGGCTTGGCAAGTTTATTGACCGCTACGTACCATTGATCGGTCAACCATGGCTCAACGATGGTACCGCCACGCTCAGCACGCGGGGCTTTTAGCGCGTAGTCTTCGATGTCCTCTAGCCAGCCTTGCTCGCCTGCTTGCGCCACTAAAAACTTACGCGCAGCAAAACGCTCAAGTCCTGCATAGTCGCTTGGCGTAGTCTCTAAGGTTGGCTCACGCGTTTGTAGATCAGGATAAACTTCCATCGCTGGTAAAATATTAGCACTCTCATCAAGGATATTAATCAACGGCAGGCTATGACGACGACCAAGCTCATAGTCATTAAAATCATGCGCTGGGGTAATTTTTACGCAGCCGGTACCAAAGTCTTTTTCGACATAATCATCAGCGACGATAGGCACCACGCGATTGGTAATGGGCAAAGTGATGGTTTTACCAATCAGGTGTGAATAACGCTCATCGCTTGGATTGACCGCAACAGCGGTATCGCCAAGTAAGGTTTCAGGGCGTGTGGTTGCTACGACCAGATAGTTTTTGCCATCTTGAGTTTGCAATTCTTTATCAGTGAAATGATAGCGGAAATGCCACAAGCTGCCTTTTTCGTCATGATTTTCGACTTCTAAATCCGATAGCGCGGTTTGGAATTTTGGATCCCAGTTCACCAAACGCTTACCACGATAAATCAAACCATCGTCGAACAGACGCACGAATACTTCTTTTACCGCATTGGATAAACCATCATCCATGGTGAAGCGCTCACGCGACCAATCGACCGAGCTGCCCAAACGGCGAATTTGGCTGGTGATATTGCCGCCCGACTCTTCCTTCCATTCCCACACTTTATCGATGAAGTCTTCGCGAGTCATATCACGGCGCTTGATACCTTGTGCCTCGAGGCGACGCTCAACCACCATTTGGGTGGCGATACCGGCATGATCCGTACCCGGTTGCCAAAGCGTATTGTCACCATCCATGCGATGATAACGAGTCAGCGCATCCATAATGGCATTATTAAAACCATGACCCATATGCAGCGATCCAGTGACGTTCGGTGGTGGTAGCGCGATAGAAAATGATTCGTCTTTATCAAATGTCGGCTGAAAATAACCACTGTCCTCCCAGCCTTGATACATGCCCGCTTCGACCTGTGCAGGATTGTACGCATTTTCAAGTTGGCTTAGCGCCGCTTGGATAGATTGAGTCAGAGTGGCGTTAGAATTAATATTAGGATTGCTCATAATAGAATGGTCTTTTGTTAAAATGAATGTGGTTAAACAAATAAGGCAAAAATTAGGGATAATAATTAATAGAGTGATTTTAACGCAGATGGCCAGATTTTGTTAGATGCTAAGAACATTTATCAGACGTACAGAGCGGCATTGTCCAATTAACAACAGTAAACCACAGCAATTGGCTGAATTCTCAACACAACAAGCGATGTTCATACGATAGAATGGTTAGAATAATAAAATTAATATCAGATAAATAGCGAGCTGACCGTGTCCCAAGATACTGAGCGTACAAATAATTCTCAAGCCAATAATGTCGATGATAAAAACGTCATCGATGATACTGCTATCTATTATTATAAAGCTGATAATACCCAGAAAAACATATATACCTATGTTGAGCCTGATGAAGAAGAAGAAAAAGAAAACACTGATAGCACTGACAAGGATGACGGTGACACCGATGCGACTGAAAATTTAGAGGATGAAGATTTCTCTGAAGATATGAGCGATGAAGATAAAGAAACCATCAAAAAGGTCGCTAACGACGACAATGTAAGTCAAGCAAAAAGCTACGCCAGTATATTGGTTGAGCAAGTGATGGATGCCAAAGAAACCTTTGAGCGCTCGCTTGGCTCGCTGTTTACCAGTGCTTTTACTGCTGGACTTGAGATTGGCATTAGCTTTTTTATGATTTTAGCCGCTTTTTCCCTACTCAGCGATGTGCTACCCAGTCAATACTCCATCGTACTCGCTTCCCTACTTTATCCGATTGGTTTTATCATTGTGGTCATTGGTCAATCGCTATTATTCACCGAGCAAACGTCATTATTGAGCCTTCCAGTACTCAATAAAATCGAGCCTTTACATAAGTTGCTACGGCTGTGGAGCACTGTGATCGCGGGCAACGTTGTTGGCGGTTGTTTGTTTGCCGCATTAATGGTTGGTTTGGGCTTAAACATGCAGTTGTTTAGCGTGAGCGACATTGATACTTATGCTGAACATATTTTAGGGTTTGAATGGTGGGTGATATTTGGTAGTTCCATATTGGCAGGCTGGATGATGGGAGTAGCCGCGTGGCTTGTGACCTCTGCACGCGATACACTTAGCCGCATCGTCTTGGTTACCCTCATTACCGGTAGTATCGGATTTTTGGGTTTACACCACAGTATCGTCGGTAATATCGAGGTATTCTCGGCCTTGCTATACGGTAATACCGTCAGTTTATGGCGTTATTTACTGTTTTTAGCCCTAGTATTGGTGGGCAATACGATCGGTGGCGTGGTGTTCGTCGCGGTACTCAAAAACCGTACCTTCTTATTTCAAGTCGAAAAAGTCAAAGAACAAACGGCTAATGATAAAGCAGAGGCAAGAATAAACATAAGCCCCCGTCGGCCTTAGATTTTATAGCATGCAGATTGCTAATACACCACTCTCTATCTAAAGTTTTTAACCTTATTAGAGCGTGTTTAACGTAATTAACGTAGCAAAAGGAATTTGATAAAAAGCATGTAGAAGGAAAGGCATGGAGGAGAAAAAGCGTATATCTAAAAAGACATTTAGGTTAAAAAGTTAGAATGAGCAGTAGTATCAGCAACGTCAACCGTGTCCGTACTCACGACTGCTGTGCCGTAAGCGATGGCTTCTACCATGCTGCCCAATTGATTGATATTGCTCACCTCGAATCGTAAGCCGTAGATATGATTATAGCCTTTGGCTTTTGCTTGCGTCCGCATACGTACTACTGCTTCACGGCGGGCGCGGTCTAATAAGGTCTCGTAGGTGGTTAAGTTTTTGCCAAAGATACTTAACACCCGAGCGATAATCATTTTAAAATAATCTTGGGCGATAACCACGCTACCGAGTACCAACTCGCCTTGGCTATGCTCTGCAACGCTCGGCTGATAAAAACGCTCCGTCGATACGATAATGTGACCCAATTCTTGCTCCGCAATACTCAACTGTGCTAAATGCTGGCGCTCATGGCGCGAGCCAAAAAACCAGCCGAGCACAAATAACACAATAAGCGGCGCGTAGTTCATCAACATTTGGGTAAGGGAGTTATTCATATCACGTCTCTTATCATAAAAAAGCGCTGAGGCTTTAAAATTTGGTTAGCTAACCAAAAGGATTGAAACGTGGTAAATCATCGGTCGGTGCTGGTGCGGAGTTTTGTGAGCTTGGCTGCTGACCAGACGGATAATGAGGGTCGCTTGGTGGGCTTTGATAGGATTGCTGCGACATCGGTATGGCTTTAACAGCGGTACCATAAACAAACAACTCAGAGGCACCTTGGGCGATGCTAGAGGTCGAAAAACGCAGGCCGACGACGGCATCTGCACCCAAGGCTTCTGCCTTGATAACCATGCGGTCTATCGCTTCTTGGCGCGATTCTTCTAGCAGCTCGGTATAAGCCGTCAGCTCACCACCGACGATGTTTTTAAGCCCAGCAAACAAGTCTTTGCCGACATGCTTTGAACGTACCGTACTCCCGTACACCACATCTAAGCGCTCAGTAATTTGATAGTTGGGCAAGTGCTCAAGATTGGAGAGTTGCACAGTCATAATACTGCCTTATCGGTAACTTATAGAGTTATAAAAAACGTTCAACAGCAAGCAAGAGAAATTCATAGCAACAAGTTCATAGGAAAAAGCTCATAGGAAAAAGTTCATAGCAACAATAGGTGTTTACAGATCAATGCCTTTAGTCGTTGGTATGAAATAATAAAAATAGCTCAGTTAAGTTACCTTCGATACTATTGGCCATTTGTGCCATTTTATCTTCATCGTTACGCATCTGCGCAAGCTCTGGATCTTCATCGTCGATACCGCTTAGCACAATCATTGGCAAGGTCAAGACTGCTACGTCCTCTGCGGTCTCTTCATCCTCAAACCAATCACTGGCCTCGTCACCATACATCGCATCGACAAAGCCGATTGACCATGCCACGATATCTGACTCATCTGAAAAATCGACTGCCACTTCTTCATCACCAGCATTTTCACCAAACGGTAGCTCGATAGGCGTCTCGTTTTTTAACTCAGCCATAATAGAGTCGCGCCAGCGCTTGATACCATCGATGACATTATCTGGAATCTCGCTCGCGTGACCTTCAAACAGCGCATCTATCCAATTCGGCAATGGACGCCCAATGACTGTCGCTGTCAAAAAGCCATGCGCGGCGACACTATCGAGCACAAACTGGCTCTCTTGATTGTCTAAATAGTCTAGTAATTCATCAAAGCTTAAAGGGTTACTCATGAGGTCATTGTCCTTAAAAGATAGAGAGTTAGGTTGTGTCAGTCACAATAAACAATCAGTTAATAAAGTAAGAATCGTTGCATAGAGCTGCATAAAATAGTGGCATAGCATGAATGGCTAACACTATAGAAAACCAAGAAAAATAGTAGCCTACCAGCTTAACACAGTTACATAACTAGCAGTTATTAAAGGGCTTTAGTCGGCTTAAATGACTCAGCACCCTTACTTAAACCCTACTCAACTTAGACCCTATCCAAAGTTTAAAAACTAAAGATCGTCATCTTCCCAATCATCACCATCTTCGTCGAAACTGTCTATATCATCTAGATCGTCTTTTAGCTCTTTGGCCAAACGCTTTTCTTCTAGCAAGTTATCGATTAATCGGCGCTTTTCAAGGCTACTGAGGCGTGTACGCACGCTCGTTTCAGCTTCTTCCACCATCTTTGCATCATCGTCGTCGACAAAATTATCATCAAAATCGTCATCAATATCAGCATTACTCATGACAAGCTCCTATCGTTTTTAGCAAGGGTATTGAAAATACATCAATATATATATGCCTTATAAAGTCTCTGTTGAATGTTGTCAATGCTTTTTATCGCTATGGTCTATTTAATCTTTAACAAAAAGAGAATGATACCATCAATACAGCAGACAATTATCTATTAATCTAAAAACTACGTATCGATAACTGGGCGATTAAGCTTGAGCCTCATCAGCAGCTTCGATCATCAAAACCGCATTACGGACATCTGCTAAACGCTGAATCATCGCGTCATTACCACCATCGAATATCGCACATTCGCGCTCATAAACAGTGGTTGGGCGCATGATACTATGAACTTGCACATGATTGCCGATTTGTCTCAGGCCTTCATTTGGTAATAAAATGAGCATCTGCTCTTTTTTGCCGACGCCGTGGAGCAACTGAGACATTTCATCTGCTTGTGCCTCATCGCTGACCCCCACTTTTGCAGGTAGGGCAAAGCGCGTCAGCTCAATATGCTTATCGTGAATAATTTTATTGAGCATCAAGTACAGTTTGCCGAGCATCACACCTGCTAGCGCGACTTTTGCATGGCTGTTATCCGCCTTTAACAATACACTAGCGCCCCTGTCATCAAAGTGAGGCTCATTCATCGCACTCACTCCAAGCAACAATGGCTGCTTAAGTAGTTCAGTTACCGCTTGGTTCAATAATTGAGTACATAATGCTAGATAAGGCAGGCGCTGGGCAGGTGCGAGGCGCTCGAGCATATTGAATTCGTCATGAAAAACGATTTGTACTTTGACACTATCAAATGCACGTGTGCCAGATAAGCGAGAATGACCACTGCTGGCTTTAGTCATACTGCTATCAGCGTCATGCGCCTCGCTCTGTGTGTTAGCGGTCGGCTGGTAATCGGAGTGTTTTATATCATGACCTTCATCGTCTGCCAAATCTTGATGCTGCTGAGTTCTGACATATTGATTGACCGCGCTATGTATATCCAGCTTACGGACACTGCTTGATGGATTGCCTGCTTCTTTATCACTCGGACTACCCGTTGAACCAATAGCTGTTCGACTGTCATCCATTTGATCATTATTTACTTGGCTGTCCGCTGTACGGCGCTCACGATCACGGTCATGGCTGCGCTGATCGATTTGCATATATTGCTCACGGTGCAAATCTTGAATATCACGGCTCAAAGCATTAATTTGCTCTTTGGTTGGACGGGCAAGGTGGCCATAAATCAACCAAAGTAACAAATGCAGCAACATAGTGCCAATGACAAATGGCCACTGCATAGCGATAATTTCGCCTTTGCTGACGTCCTTTATGGTCAACGCTACGCTACCAATCACCGCATCGCCTTTGGTCGCGATTTGACGAATCGTATCGCCCTGCTGCATCGGCGCATTGCCGACTGGCACTAAGACATCATCATTACTGTCTTTAATCAGTATGCGGGTCACGTCTTGCTCGCTGGTATAGCGATTGGCAATGACGCTTAAGCTGACGCGGTCTTTATTCTCTAAAGACAGCCTCGCTTCATCAATCAGCTGGGCGACCATTTGCTCGCCTTTTAACGCACGACTTTTGCTCAGCTGCTGATCGGTACTGATGACCAATAATAGAGTCTGTAAACAAAAACTAACCAGAAGAATAATGGCAAACAACCCTTGCCGCGGCGCTAAATACGTCATGATATGTTAAACTTTTTTGGATAAATGGAAATAAGAAACGAGGCTATCGCTCATTTTCTGGAAGAATACACAGCTATATTTGTGCAATTTAATACTTCAACACTTCAACACTTCAATAAATAATATTTAATAAAACACTATTTATAAGACGTTGCCATCGTACAGTAGATTTGTTGTACAAGTATGTTTGGCACAGTCTATTCTCAACAAATCTTTCGCTTACTCTATGTACTATATCACCATAGTAAGGGTTATGGCTTTAGCTAAGCGTATAAATTTATTGTAATAATTTTCTTTTATTCTACTAGGGGCTGCTCGGTAAAACTGTTATGATTCCCAATCTTATATGAGCATACAAGGGACCATTGAGCCATGCCAAACAATACATCTTATTCGTTACCAAAAGACAGCAAAGCATGGCAACAAGCCGTTGATTCTATTGCGTCACTACTGCCTAACGACACCAATTTACAGGATTTTGACGCGCTACAATCTTTACCTGTTTTTGCTCTCATTGTGGTACTACCGACCAAGGTATCGACGCTTGATATTCACCAGTATGTACAATCATGGGTCGATGAGCAGCCAAACTGGCATTTGGTCACCGTCGCTGAAGATACGGATGCCAGCTTTGTCAATATTACCGTGTCTGATACCGAGCCAACGGCAGCACACGCCCAGCGCCTACCCTTTACCCACGCACAAGTATTTCGCTATCTGCTGGTGCCCGTGACCGACACACTCATGCATCCTGGCAAAAAAACAGCGGCGGCTCATATCATCGATGATCAGCTGACGACACGCTTGCGTCACGACCTAAATGAAGAATATAAAAATACTAGCCGTGCAGATAATGTCGATAACTTAGATGTGGTCGATTGTCATATTCTGTCGGTCGGTCATATGCTGCGTACTCATAAGCTTGCCTGCTTTGATATGGACTCCACCTTAATCGAGCAAGAAGTCATCGTTGAATTGGCCAAGACAGCAGGAATCGGCGAGCAAGTCGAAGCCATTACCGAGGCGGCCATGCGCGGTGAGATTGATTTTGATGAATCATTCGCCCAGCGTGTGGCGTTATTAAAGGGTATTTCAACCGACGTGCTTGATGATATATGCAGTCGCTTAACGCTATCCATGGGCGCTCGCACCACCATCAGCGCGCTAAAAGCTTTGGGCTATCATACGGTCCTCGTATCAGGTGGCTTTACCTATTTTGCCCGCTATATCGCTGAGCAATTGGGCATTGACGAGGTTCATGCCAATCCTTTAGATATTGACGAAGGCGAAGTTACTGGTCATATACAGCTGCCCATCGTCAATGGTGCCAAAAAAGCGGCTATCGTCGAGTATACGGCTGAGCGTTTGGGTATCGCGATGTCACAAGTCGTCTGCATCGGTGATGGTGCCAATGATTTGCCGATGATGGCCATTGCTGATTTGGGTGTCGCTTATCATGCCAAACCAATCGTCCAAGCCCGTGCTGATGCCGCCATCAATGTGACGGGACTCGAAGGCACGCTCTACGCCCTTGGCTACCCAGAACTTACTCCTACCAAGTAATTATATTATATAAGCTCAAAAATATGTCATAAGCTGGGTTAATGTCAGGATTAATACCTGTGTCATTAATCTGGCTTTTATTCCTTATTGAATTACTAAGGGCTGTATAGAATACAGCCCCTAACTAAATGAAATCTTTATTAACGCCACTATTTAATGACACTATAGTCAGTGAGAAGTAATATCGCTACATCACGTACTGCAGGTACCGTTTTTTCTTGCTTGCTGTGCCTACGCAGACAGAGGCTGCAAAAAAACTATACCCGCAGTATCGTAGCGTTTTTAAAGTATTTTAACTACCCCACTCTCAACATCGAAAGTGATTGAAAAAAGAAGAGCATCTCACTAATCTATTGTTTTCGACCAAGAATACAACGGAGTCATGAGATGCCCATAGACGAATTTATCATCAATATCTATTTAATGGTAGAGCAATATTACAAAATAGTCGTCACTAAACCCTTGCGAGGGGCAGGTTACGCGCCAAAGCTGAGTGATCCTGAGATTATTTGCATGGAACTGGTCGGTGAGTTTT
>NZ_RRYW01000060.1 GCF_014861365.1 Psychrobacter sp. FME6 | reverse complement strand
TTCTCGCTTGTGTCTTTATCTGGCTGCCGCTGATTTGAATTCTATACAGCCCCTAGTAAAGTATAGGAGTAATTTTTTAAACAATACTGCATCTATATTTGGAGTGTAATGCTATGAGCCGAGGTACTCGCACCATCGAAATCTATCGCTACGATCCTGATAAGGATGCAGCGCCGCGTATGCAAAGCTATACCATTGAACTTCTAGATTCAGATCGCATGTTACTTGATGTATTGATACGCCTTAAACAACAAGATGAAACCATCACTTTTCGCCGTTCCTGCCGTGAAGGTATTTGTGGCTCTGATGGCATGAACATCAATGGTAAAAATGCCTTGGCCTGTTTAACCAATATGAATAGCTTACCCGAGACAATCATTATTCGACCGTTACCAGGCTTGCCCGTGGTTCGTGATTTGGTTATCGATATGAACCAATTTTATGAACAATATGAAAAGATTCATCCCTACTTAATCAACGATCAGCCATTACCGGTAACGGAGCGCTTGCAGACGCCTGAGCAGCGCGAAAAGCTCAACGGTCTCTACGAGTGTATCTTATGCGCTTGTTGTTCAACGGCTTGCCCTTCATTTTGGTGGAATCCTGATAAGTTCTTAGGACCTGCCGCATTGTTAAATGCTAATCGCTTCGCTGTTGATAGCCGTGATACCGATACCCGAGCACGTTTGTTACGTTTAGAAGATCCGTTTAGTTTGTTTCGTTGTCGCGGTATTATGAATTGCGTGTTGTATTGTCCAAAAGGCCTAAACCCAACTAAAGCCATTGGTAATTTGCGTAATATGCTGATTAACCAAGCGGGCTGAGGAACGAGATTATGAGTCAAGATACTAATAACAACTCTCGGGAAATCTCTGTATTTGATACTTTCAGTACAGCGCTAGAGGTTAAAGCACTAGATATTGATAATAGTTGGATTGAGGAAATAAGAGAATGGTCAGACACATTTGATATGCTCGGCTATGAGACGCCTAATGATAAAGAGGTGTCTCGTATCCAAAAGCTAGAGGTTCTAGAAATTATAGAAGTGGAAGTCACTGGGCTAGACGAACAGGAATATAGACGTATATATAGAATAAATTATAGCTCTAATGAACTGACTTACCTCACAGGTCACGTGGAAATTAATTTTCATGGTATTAATTCGAGTGACTTAACAAATAATATGGACCACCTCACTAACCTAACGAAACTTTTTATTAATCGTTACGAGCTTAGAGAGCTACCTCAAAGTCTTGGGCAACTCAGTAACCTTACTGGGCTTTTTATTGATAAAAGCAAGCTCAGATACTTACCTGATAGTATTGGTCAGCTCAGTAACTTAACTAAGCTTGTTATTAGTCATTGCGAGCTTAGAGACTTACCGGATAGCGTCGGCCAACTCAGTAACCTCACTGAACTTTTTATCAGTCATTGTGATATTAAAGAATTGCCTAACAGTATTGGGCAACTCGTTAACCTTGTTGAACTTGATCTTATTCACTGTGAGCTTAAGGAGTTACCTGACTCTATTGATCAACTTGCTAGTCTTGCTAAGCTTTTTATCAGTGAATGTAAGATTGAATATCTACCTGATAGCATCGGCCAACTCAGTAATCTTACTGAGCTTGATCTGATTCATTGTAAGCTTAGACAGTTGCCTGATAGTATTGGTCAACTCACCAACCTAAATAAGCTTTATATTAACCATTGTGAGCTTACAGAATTACCTGACAGTATCGGACGACTGACTAATCTAACCGAGCTGTTCATTAGTCACTGCCCTCTTCAACAACTCTCTACCAACATTGGACAGCTCTCGAATCTAAATAAACTTGATATTATTCACTGTCAGCTTCAAGAATTACCTGATAGCATCGGACAGCTGACTAGCCTAGCTGAGCTTAATCTTATTCACTGTGAGCTTCAAGATTTACCCGGTAGTATGGGGCAACTCACTAGTCTTGCTGTGTTAAATCTGATCCACTGTGAGCTTAACAGCCTGCCCGATAGTATTGGCCAACTCACTAATCTGACTGTACTTAACCTTACTGGTTGTAAGATTAAAGAGTTACCAGATAGCATTGGCCAGCTCAACAACCTAAATAAGCTTTATATCAGTCATTGCGACCTTAAAAACCTACCGGATAGCGTTGGGCAACTTACTAATATGACTGAGCTATTTATAAGCCATTGTGATCTTAAAGATCTACCTGATAGCATCGGCCAACTCACGAAGTTAACTCAGCTTGATCTGATTCACTGTAATCTTAACAGCCTGCCTGATAGTATTTTACAGCTCACCAATCTAGACTGTATTAACCTTAAGGGAAACCCGCTTAATAGTCTTTCTCCAAATATACTGGATTACTTACATTCTATAGAGACTGTATACGGTTTGGAATTATAGATAATAACAAGCAGTAATGGCGTATTTAAGCCATATATTCAAGAGACTCTCCTAGATTCAAATAATAGTTATTTAGGGGTAGTAAGTCGCTATTACTAGCAAACTATAGTTAAGTATAAACAAAGAAGATACAAGTCACATAGTGTATTCACTTGCAGTGTACTGACAGGGTTGCTTAGAATTTAGCTCTGTTATTACCAATATAGAATTGAGCCTTATTTCACAATGAGCCGTTTATTCTTTAGTAATTTACGTATAGTATGATTACTAATTTTTAGGGAGAGAATATTATGATCTATTTTAAGAGAATGTTTTTCATATCCATCGTAACATTACTTGCCGGATGTATGTCTAATCCCGCTAGTAACAACACAGTAGATTCAGGTGTTGTTACGACATCATGGGAGAATCTAGTCTCTATGATTAATACTGGAAACTATCAATCCGTTGGCCAACAGCATGATAAAACGGTGAGGTTGGTTCTTGATAATGGAAAGGTATTTCAAGCTAAAGAGCCAAAAATAGATGATGTATATCAAGTTGTTAAGGATTGCTCGAAATGCTCAGGAAAGCCATTTCTAACAGAGTAAGCAGTATATAAATTATTCTTATTAAAAGTAAAAAAATGGTTGTAAACCAGTATTTACAGCCTTTCTTTTTTGTTCAACCCCTCCTAATCAGAGTTCATGATTACTAATAACTGAGCTTTGTCTTTAATGGTAATAAAACCATAGTGCATATCAAGCACTGCCTGTTTTTGCCATCTCTGTATTATTTTATTGATGGTTTGTCTGGTCGTGCCCAGCATAAATCCTAGCTCTTCTTGCGATAAGCGCAAGTCTATTTTAATAGTATCCCCCGTCTGCTTGCCATACGTTTCTACTAGCCCAATAATCGTACTAGCCAACCGTGCTGAGGTGTTTAATGAAGTGGCATCATTAATCCAATCAAAAGCTTTTCGGATTCTTTGGCAAGTAATGAGCGCCAAGTGCTTGTACAAAATAGGGTGCAATTGGGCGGTCTGCATCACCACGCCTCTAGGAATCGATAGGAGGGTAATCTTGTTCATAGTCCATGCATCATGCGTGCGAGGGTTATCATCTAAAATAGATATTTCACCAAACCAATCACCACTAGACAGGTGTGTCAACGTAACCCCATTGCCGCTCGCATTAATATTACATACTCTCATCGTGCCAGCCAGCAGCAAATGTAGGGCTGCTGCCTCATGGTCACCAACTGTCTGAATCATTTGGCGTTTTTGATATGTTTTTAGTACTGCATTAGCCGCTAATACGGCTTGCACATTGTCAGGCAGTTGGGTAAACCAGGGGTCTTGGTTTAAATAATGATTGATGTTCATAAGTGTAAGGTTTTTGACAGATTTGGTTTTATAAATGGTATAGAGTTATTGTTCAAGCTATTTAAAACGGATTGCTGACAACAATAAGGGACTATACCATGCAAACAACAACGCAAGAAAGCTCAACCGCTAATGATTCAGTAATGACTGACTCAAGCACGAGTCTACAGCATAATGTGAGCGAAGCAGAGTGGCAAATGCGCGTAGACCTTGCCGCTTGTTATCGGCTCATTGCCTCTTATGGCTGGGACGATCTGGTATTTACACATATATCGGCACGTGTACCAAGTACAGAAAATGAATTTTTAATCAATCCATATGGCCTATTGTTTGAGGAGATTACGGCTTCTAACTTGATTAAAGTAAACCAAGACGGTGAAAAAGTATCGCCGTCAGAGTTCGATGTCAACCCAGCAGGCTTTACGATTCATAGTGCTGTACACCAAGCCCGTGACGACGCTCATTGTGTGCTTCATTTGCATACCAGTGACGGTGTGGCCGTCTCGATCCAAGAGCAAGGTTTATTACCTATTTCTCAGCAATCATTACTGCCCCTATCTAACTTGGCATACCACGATTATGAAGGCATTGCCTTAAACCCTGAAGAAAAAGTACGCTTGGTCGCCGATTTAGGGACCGCGAATTTTATGATTTTACGCAACCACGGCTTACTCACTTGCGCCAGTACAGTCGCAGATGCTTTTTTAGCCATGTATATCATGCAAAAAGCCTGTGAGATTCAAATTAAAGCACAGAGTGGCGGCCATACTTTGACTGCCATACCCACTCAAATATTAGCGGGTATTCAAGCGGCATCAAAACAAGTCACTAAAGAGGGTAATGGCGACATTGCATGGCCTGCTTTGTTAAGAAAGCTGCGCCGCACTGACCCCTCGTTTGAACAGTAATGGCATATAGCTGTCATAAAGCAAAAGTGCTTACTTAATATTTTTAAGTGCAATGAAATAATGGAAGCATTTATTTATTGAATTAGATATACCTGATGAACCAATGAAGTTACATAACCAACAAGGAAGCTAAAACTATGAAACAGACTGCTACCAAAACATCATCAATTAAAGATACAACCATAGAAAAAGACAGCAATGGCAATCTTATCAATAAAGAGAGCCCTGCCGATCAGAAATTTTATGACTTTTATTTAGATGAGCATCAAAACATAGCTTGTCGTCGCTTACATTTTGCGGGCAGTACTTTTGGCCTATTGGGACTGGCAAAATCCGTCAAAAACCGTTCAGTAAAGCCTTTAATTAAAGGCATTGCTGCTGGGTATGCCTGTGCATGGGTGGGACATTTCTTCTTCGAAAAAAACAAACCAGCCACCTTCAAATACCCACTACAAAGCTTTGCTGGCGACATACGTATGTATGGCGATGTGTTACGCGGCAATCTAAGTTTAAAAGATAAAAAGCTTGATAAAGCGCGTCAAAAGTAAGTATAAGAAACAAACACGCTATAGTCGATTCAACTTAAAAAGAATACAGCGCTGCTGGGATGCTTGCTTTTAAATATAAGTTTCGCAGCCTATGGAGTGCAAAACGCACAGCAAGTAAGGAAAACCTATACCAGCAAAGTACCGTTTGACTGGTATAAGTTTTATACCAGTCACAAAAATTAGACTAGCAAGGAAAACAATGAAAATAGCACAGGTAATATCAAGATATTAGCCAGCTATTTGACGCAGTTTGGCAAGATTTAGCCATTTTTAGCCCATTGAGTTGATTTTGTTCAGATTGAGGACATGCCCTAGACCTACCGTAAATCATCAACAACCGCTAGCATAGCAATTAATGATGCGTCACCCAATTTCATAGAACGCTCAGGTGACCAGCCCGTAACCGCATCAGGCACATTATCGTTGTCTTTAAAGGGCATCTCTAAGGTATTTGCAAGGCAATCAAAACGCTCCGCCACCCAGTTAGTGGCTACCGTCATATTCGCTGTGCCAGGTGCATCAACGTCATAACCAAATTCAGACTGAAAATCAGCACTAGCGAGTTTCAATACGTCTGAAAACCTATCTCGTAGCTGTGCGAGGCGATCGTTGTAACTTGGCGTTCCTTGAGAGCCAGCCAGAAATACAAAAGGTAAGGCTTCATCACCATGTACATCATAAAATAGATCAACGCCAGTCTGCTCCATTTTATGGATCACATGAAACACTTCAGGGCTTTTTTCTAAACTTGGGCTTGACCATTCACGGTTTAGATTGGTGCCAACGGCATTAGTCCGTAGATGCCCGCGCACGCTACCATCGGGATTCATATTAGGCACAATATAAAAGTTAGCTTTATCTAGTAATAACTTAGCCGTGGCATTATCCTCATCTAACAAGCTGCGCATCAGACCGTCAACCAACCATTCAGCCATTGTTTCGCCAGGGTGCTGACGGGCTATAATCCAAATATTGCGTTTATTTGCATTATTATTGCTATCGCCATCCCCAATTTTAACTAGGGTTAAATCGCGCTTATCAAGCGTTTCTCCCAGATGTTCTAAACACGCTAACGGATGCATTTGTACCGTTGCCAATAAATCTTGATGTTGCTCATAACTATAAGGGGCAAAATAAGCAATTTGAATGCTTTCATAGTCCATATCTGCCACTATCGTTAACTTCCCATCTTTATAAGACGTAGGTAAACGAAACCAATGCTGACGATCATATGATGCCACTGCTTGGTAATTGTCCCATCCTTCGAGATAGGATGCCTCACCTGCATTAACAATATTGAGAACATACTGCTCTCCAATTTCAGCTTCCATACGAAAGTTGAACCATTGGAAAAACTCGCCGCCAAAGTCTGGGCAAATAGCCAATTGAATGTTTTTTTTATCTTCTACATTAATAACGTCAATATTACCGGCATCAAAATTAGCAGTGATACGCATAACTTCTCCTTAACTGATTTTTATGGTGTTGTAAAAAAATATTGCGATGTGAGTCAGGGCGTGCGCCAAAAAACAATATGACAGCCTAGCTTTAGATGCTAATACCAATATAACAAACTTAGATTATAAAGTTTAAATCAGTTTCGCCTCAGGTATCCATTTATTTGAGGTTTTTTTGTGTTTGTAAGTTTTCTGTTTTTATTTTTGATATTACAAAATTAATATTCCTGACCATTTAGTCAGTTATTTTTAATAGAATCATAAACTTAGCCAATATCAACAACTTAGAGAACTCAGATTTTCCTTATTTACAGAAACTTTGTAGTTGTCAGGGCTTATTAAACATGCTTAACTGTTTCAAAGTGTTAATGATTGCTGCAGTAAATCATCAAAAGTGACAGATTTTGCAGCCTTTAAATATGCTTACATTGACAGTGTTTGTCTTAATAACTCTTTATTTTTATCGAAAGCTGACTCTACTTTTTCCTAGCATCATAGGCGCGTTTTGATAGGAAGTTAAAACTCGTTTGACATGCCATGACCGCAAAGCCTGCTAGGACCCAACCACTGTATATAAAGGAATACTACTGTGCGTTATAATTTATCTTCAAGCCTACCATTGACCACCAAATCGCCTAAGACTCTTAGCCGTAAATCTCTTTGTATCAAACCATTAGCGACCGCTGCTATTGCTATTGTAGCTTTGGGCGGTATGACTGGCGCTCATGCCAAAACCTTATTTAAAGACACCAGTGTTACTGTACTGCACGGTGGTAACTTTAAGCTGCTACCTGGCGACGTAGATGATCTAACAACAATGACACTAGAACACGCCTCTACGCATGATTGGGGTGGTGTATTCTTCTTCGTTGACCGTCATCAAGGTGGAAAATACGACGTTATAGATGGTGCAACTGGTGATGTTGTTGATACGAAAAGATATAAAGAAACTTTCGGTAAGTTTTCTCCTAAATTTAAAGTGGCAACATTTAACGACAGCTTTATCAAACAAGTCAACGTCGCGGGTGTTTATGAGTTCAGCTCAAACAGCACCGGTTTTGGTCAAGACAACTACTGGGCGGGTCTTGGCGTAGACTTAGACTTACCAATTCCTGGTATGAAGTACGCATCTGCGACCTTGTATCACTCCTTTAACGAAACGAAGCCTGATGACCAAAAAATCACGTTAACCGCTGCTTGGGAACGCGATAAAGTGTTGATTGATGGTTATGTTGATTTTGGTTTTAACAGTGATACGCTTGAAGATAATATTCACTTTAACCCACAAGTTAAGTACAACTTGCAAGAAGCGCTTGGCCTTGATAACCGTTTAGAAGTCGGTGGTGAGTACAGCTATTGGAAAAATAAATTTGGTGTCGATGGGGTCGACGAACATGCTGTTATGGCACTGGTAAAATACCACTTTTAAGCCGCGATTGACTTTAAAGTATCAATCAAAAAAAACCTCATTCAATGTAATATTGAATGAGGGTTTTTCTATGGTTAATTCACTCTAAAGCCGATACGATTGTCATAACCTGCTATGACTAACCATTAAAACAATCAACCACTACCTTAAGCATGGTTATAATCTGACTTGCCACCGGTTTTGTTTATTAGATGGATATTATCAATGGCGATGTCATGTGACAGTGCTTTGGTCATGTCGTAGATAGTTAGGCAAGCAACGCTAACAGCGGTTAACGCTTCCATCTCTACCCCTGTTTTATGTGTGACTTTTACGCTTGCGCTGACGGTAATCGCATTGAGTGCATCGTCATAAATGAAAGTCAGTCCGATTTTATCTAGCGGTAACGGATGACAAAGTGGAATAAGGTCGTGTGTACGCTTCGCTGCCATAATACCAGCGATATGCGCAGTCTGTGTGATACTGCCTTTTTTGGTCATGCCATCAGCAGCTTTGATTTGTGTATAGATATCACTCGGAAAACGAACTTGCCCAACAGCATGGGCTTCTCGGGTCGTTGTATGTTTGCCACTGACATCGACCATATGAATATCACCGTCACTGTCTAGGTGCGATAAAGTAGGCTGGGTTTTTTTCTGGCTATTGGTATTCATAGATAAACTCTCTCGATAACTTTTTTATAAATCACTTAAAGCGGTACATGCTCTTTTAAAATCTTCAGGAGTATTAAAATTGGTCAGATGCTGCCACTCGTTCATAAACGGCACACAATGCACAACAGGCTGAATAAATGACATCACTCTACGCTGACCACTATCAATATAGGCTCTTAAATCAGGCTCAATACTCAGACGGTAGAGCCCCAATAATGGATATAAATGGTTAGCATCTGTTAAGCAAATTATGTTTTTATCATCAGCCTGAGCAATGAAAGGTTGCAGTGTCTGCCACAAATCAGTAGCAGGTATCAAGCTATCACAGCTAATGACCAACAACCACGATGAATGCCTATTTTTTATAGTGATTGAGTCATCTAGATTTATCAGTGTCTGCAACGCAGATTCAATCGCTACTAACGCGCCGCCAGTATCAATCTCTTTGTCACTCCTTAGAGAGGTTGTGCTCTTTAAAGAGTGATAGTCAGCAATATGCAGAATAGGCGACTGGGGACTATGTAAGGCTACATTTGCATTGGTATTAAAGCCACGGCCATTATCTGCAATCATAATAGGTGGGTTTACATCAGCCACGTTTAAGCCGCGCGCATGACGGAGGTGATAGTCCAGCAAGTACTCACCTGTCGGTAGAGTGAGCTTGGCCTTGGGCGTGCCCATGCGTCTCGATGCACCGCCCGCCAAAACAACCACCCCAGCCAAGCTGTCTAAACCGTTTAAAGTATTCATTATGGCTCAATATTATTTATGATGAAAACACTTATGGTAAAATCAATTGTCAGGATGAACTCTCGTCTTCCTATCGCTATCAGACGCTAGGGCGTGTCCTCAATTCAAGCGATTGTATCTAAATGGGCTAAACAACCTAATGCTGGCACACACTAAGTCAAACATGCAGCCAAGGGAAAGGCTGTACTATCACCTGACTGTCTGCTGACACATTGCCACTGTCTTTATCCAAAACGATAAAGCAATTGGCGCGGCTAAGCTGTTTGATACGGTGCGACTGCTGACCTGATAGGCACTCAACTTGGTAATGACCAGACTTATTTTTTGACAATATCCCGCGCTGAAAATCTTTGCGACCGACGCTTTTTTTGACGTCATTGCTCAGCAATGCTTCGATACTCAGTTGCATGGGTCGCTCTGCCAACTCAGCACCTGACATCTGCCATAACGCTGGTATCACAAAATTTAGCGCACCAACGACGGTAGAGAGCGGGTTGCCCGGCAAACCAAAATATAATACTGGCTTATCAAGACCTTTATTTAGTTCACCAAAGACAAAAGGCTTACCCGGTTTCATCGCCACTTTATAGTGGTTAATCTGCCCTAACCTTTCAATCACAGTGGTCAAAAAATCATAATCGCCCACTGATACACCAGCCGTTGATATCAACACATCACAGTCTTGCATCGCTTGGCTAACGGCGGTAGTCGTCTGCTCTAAGTTATCGGGGATGATGCCATAATCACGAATGCTAATAGGCATATCTGATAGCAAGCTTTTAAGGGTTGGCGTATTGGAGTTATATATTTGCGCCAAGCTTTCAAGCTCATTGCCAATGGCAACCAATTCATCACCAGTCGCCAGTACACCTACCGTCAGTGGCTCGAATACCTCAACTTGGCTAACACCTAAGTTTGCCAGTAGGCTGATATCAGCAGGATTGATCCGCTTACCGACTTTTAAGACTGCTTCGCCCGCCTCAATCTCCTCGCCTTGCTTGCGAATATTGTTATCGACCTTAGCGGCCTGTAGTAGTGTAATAGCATAAGGCTGTGATTTATCGAGCGTATCTTTTATATCCGCAAAGTTGGTGTTCTCTTGCATGATGACCGTATCACAGTTATCAGGCACGACAGCGCCCGTAAAAATACGGACACCTTGTCCAGTTGTCAACTCACCAATATAGGCACTACCAGCCTGTGACTCTCCAACTATATCGATAACGCTTTCTTTTGATAAATCGCTACCCTGAGCAATCGCATAACCATCCATCGCGGATACATTTTGTCTTGGCACATCAAACGACGAGACAATTTCTTGCGCCAATATTTGATTACGACTATTGAGTAGCTCGCAGGTAGTAATTACTCTTTTTTGTAGCGGCCAGTCGTTAATATTATAATTGTCTATACGCAGCTGTATCGCAGACTGTAATGCTTCCATGGTAATCATAAAGGTACACTCTTTTAATCGTTTTATATTCGTATTTAAGGTTTGAAAAACCCTGTATTTAAAAAATCATTTTTAAAAGTACTATCTTTAAAAGTGCTGGCTTTAAAAACACCTTGTCTTTAAAAGTACTTTGTCTTCACTTTAAAAATGGCAAAAAAGCACCTTATCAAGGTGCTTTTTTATTGTGCTCATTGCTCATTAAAATGAAAGACATCGTCTTAATAAGCTCAGACAATTAAAGTACAGTAAAAGAACCTATCAGCCAGGCTGAAAACATGAATTAACAAAGCCAATACCAAAGATGAATGCCAACAACCTATTTCACCATGATGCTAACGAAGACGCACTACGCTGGGTGATAAAACCGTCTGGAGTCTGACCATTATCTGCCTGCCAGCGCTGGAATGCCTTACGTGTATTGGTACCAACGATACCATCAGCGCCTTTGGTATCATAGCCTGAATTGGTCAGACGTTGTTGCAAATTGCGCACTTGATTGGTCGATAATGGACGCTCATAGCGCGGCCATGATTTCTGCAAACCGCCTTGTCCCGCCAGCGCCTTACCCAATAAGCTAACTCCTAACGCATAACTTGACGAATTATTATAGACCTTTATTACATCAAAGTTCGGGCTGAGTAGCAGCACTGGGCCATCCTTGCCAGCTGGTAACCATAGCTCCATTTCTGTATTGGCATCCAAATAAACATCGGCTATCGTATCAACGCCCATCGCCGCCCATCTAGCAGCTGGTTGCTTAGTGCCAACAGCCGAATAATCAAATGAAGTAGGAACAGTCGCCTCATAAAACGGTGCTAGACCACGAACCCAGCCTGAGTTACTCAGATAATTGGCGGTAGAGGCCAAAGCATCGCTTGTTGACCACGGATTGCGATGACCATTACCATCACCGTCCACGCCATGTTGCAGCCAAGTATCGGGGATAAACTGAGTCTGACCCATACCGCCCGCCCAAGAGCCATCCAGCTGCGACCAAGACACATCACCGCGCTGTAATAACGTCGCCAATGATAACAATTGAGTTTCGGCAAATTTTTGGCGACGACCATCGTAGGCAAGGCTAGCCAGCGAGCTGGGTATGTTGCTATTACCCGTCACCGCACCATATGACGACTCCATGCCCCATATCGCCGCGATGATTTCTGCATTGACGCCATATTGCGATTCTAACTGCGATAAAAACGAGCGTTGCTCGGAAAATTTACGCTTACCCGTGCTCACGCGCCCATCAGATACGGCAGAGTCTACATATTCCCATGGCATCTTAGAAAACTCGGGCTGCCCTGAGTCAAGCGAGATAACTTGCTGATTTAGATAAGCCGAATCAAGTAGACGGCGGATAGTCTGAGCATCATAGCCTGACGACATCGCACGCGTCGAGAAGTCTGACTTCCAATCAGAAAAGCTACCATAGCTTGGCTTTGGTGTCGTTTGCGGTTTAACCACTGGTTTAACGACTGGCTTCGGTGTTGGTTTTACTTTAATGGTTTGGTTCTGAGTAATCTGAACGTTACCTTGACGCACAGGCTTGTTCGTCTTTTGCATCGCTTGCTGGCTCGTACACCCGACCATCACTAAGGCCGGAAAAAGTGCGATATATTGTTTTTTTAAAATCATAAAATTTCTCAAGTATGGATAAGTAGAGTGGCTCACTCAATAAAGCATTGTTAATAGCATCATCAAATTGAACACGCCATTGAAAATATGGCCTTAAATTTAACCTCCTAGATTTAACGCCCTAGTACTGCGCGTGGATCAATAGGATTGCCATTTAAACGTACTTGGAATTCTAAGCCGACTTGATTGGTTTCACCGCTACTACCCATATTTGCAATACGTTGACCATGTTGCACTTGATCCCCTTCTTTGACGAGCAACTTGCTATTGTGTGCATAGGCAGTGATATAGTTATCGCTATGGCGAATCATAATCAGCTCGCCATATTCTGGTAGACCATTACCTGAGTAAAGTACCGTCCCAGATTGACTGGCAAGCACTGGATCGCCAACCTTACCAGCGAACCACATACCCATATTGCCAGCTGCTGCATCAAAATTGCGGGTCACTTGGTTGCGGCTCGGGTATTCATAACCTGATGTGGTGTTGGCAGTCACTTCGTACGCAGGATTTTGCGAGCTATTATTGGGCGCACTGTTTGTATTAGACGAAGTGTTTGCAGGAGGGGTATAAGTTGGCTGACGCTGGGCCGACGCGTTATAGCGGTTATTATTGGCTGTCGCCGCTTGTGTTCCTTGCCACAGTTTAAGCCATTGTCCGCTATAGATCGTATATTTACTGTCTAAGCCATTGAGCGAACCAATTTTACGGTAACTGAGGCGATAGCGCTCAGCAAGTTGACTGACCGTATCACCGCGTTGCACACGATGATAGTTAGGGACGCCTTGTGCGTTAGTAATAATCTTAGGACCCGCTTGGTTGGCTGATTGATAAGTCGGTTTGGTCGCACAACCCACCACAGTCAGGGTCGCTGCGCTCAGAGTGCCAATCAAAGCCGCTTTTGCAAGATGCGATCCAGTCGTAAGCTTTTTCATACAAGGTTCCTGTTCTTTATGTTACTCATCAATTTTTATGTTGCTTATCGGTTTTAAATTAATCAGAAGCACTTTGTGCCACTCACAAGCCTCTTAATGTTTTTCTGTACTTTATAATAGCCTAACAAACACCATTATCAATCATTTAACAGGCTATATCGTTGATTTACCTTTGTCTTTATAAAAAATCTATTTGGATTGTTTATACAGGGCGCGCCATCATTTAGGTTATGAAGCTTAAAGGGGGAGCTAGAAAAAATACCATGAATATAGGGGCTGTATAACATAAAACAATACGAAAGCAATACGATTGTAATAATGTGCTATTGGATCACACGCCATAGTTACTTATCTTATATAGTTACTTATAGCGCTAATGCTGATAGCGTCTCTAATGCTGCCGCTGGTGTGTGGTGCAGCCGTACCGGTGAGAGACTTATATAGCCTGCTGCTACGGCTTGGTCATCCGTCATTTTTGTGGTCAAAAAACCTGTCATCTGCTCTGGTGTTTTCTGATGAGGCGGCCATGGTTCAGGGACTTTATCTTTCAACACCTCATTTTGACGCTTGCGCAACGACAACCAATACGCATCTCGCCCGCGTGGATCGACCATATGGTGTACAGGCCGAGCTATCTGGCTGTGCCCCAACGCAGTGATTTTTCGACCCTTAATATCGTCGGTATTATCTACATTAGGAATATTAACGTTTAATACATGATAGGGCAAATTTTTGACTGCATCTAAAATTGGCGTTTCGGTAAATAGCTTGGCGATCTCATTTGCCGCCATTTGATAATCACTCACCTGCTCTTGGCCCTTGCCTTTTACCCCGCCGCCGACTAAGGAAGTCGCGATAGCTGGTATGCCAAATAGCTGTGCCGTGAGCGCGGCACCAAAGGTACCAGAAAACATAACGTCCTGACCCAAATTGGCGCCTGAGTTGATACCCGTAATTACGCAGTCAAAGCGTGTCTGACGATACAATTCATGCAAGGCTAAATAAATACAATCAGCGGGCGAGCCGTTAACGGCTATTGCACCAGAGGGTAATTGCTGCGTATGTAAGGGCTTAGAAACACTCAAAGCACTCGCACAGCCACTTTGTTCATCGTTTGGCGCGACGACCACCACGTCTCCGATAGATGATAGCGCCTGAGACAGCGCTAATAATCCTGGGGCATTTACACCATCATCATTACTAATTAAAAATTTCATCGTTATTCTCTATAACAAGCTCTCTATACCCTATACCAAGCTCTCTATATTAAGCTTTCTATACTCATAAATGACCGTCTGTCCACTTATCAGACTTATCCTCATAAAATTGCTATAATCAGAGCTGCTGATAGTGGGTTACTTATTGATAAACCCATCTTATTAATACCCATCTTATTAATAATAATCACCGTACTTTATTTCTGCTTAGATACTAGAGCGTGTTGAACCAACACAAACAGGTACTGCTCAAAAGAGCAAATGTAGGCGATTATACCTTAATAAAGCACCGACACGAACTCAGAATTTATCTGGCGATAAAAAATAAGGCTACGCCCTAGCAGCCTTATATTATCAAGCAGAAAACTAAATACTGAGCATTACGTTACAATAGACAACAACGCACAACAATATAAACTTATACTTTTATGCTGAGGCAACTTAGCCGTCTATGCTGCTGATATGTTGCTATAAGATAGCGTTGGCTCACAAGATATCTACACATAAACCAATATTTTATGTGACTTTTGTTTTTTTACCCATTAACATATGACCATTAAATAAAGATGAGCGAGTGTAATACTGAATGAATAATCAATCGATATTATCTATAGCTTCTGTGATAGCAAAGACCGCATCGAAAATTGGTCTGGCAGGACTGATAACGTCTGTTGCCATGCTGTCTCAAGCATCGTTTGCGGAAAGTAATCCTGCAACAACCATACCGCTAGATTTATCTGGCGTTAACATTACTAAGCATGAAATTGCGGTGATGCAAGTGCTGTCGGAGATATGCCCACCGATGCTTAGTGGTAATCAAAAACAGCGTTTTTATAAATCGTATAATGTCCAGCTACACGAGCTGATGCCGTCGTTAGAAGATCCAAAAGCAGCTATTCAATATCTGTCTACCCAGCAAGATTATCGTCAAATATTGCAAGGTATTCGTAGCTGGACGATGGGATTCTCAAAGCAAGAAAACAAAGCACTCTGCCAAGATTTAGCCGATGCTGAGTATTAATCGTAGGATCTGTAGTCGACGATGGGTAAGAATCGGTGTTGACGCTAGTTGGATAAAGCCCGTAATAATGAACAATAATAAAATAACGGCTCTATCTACTTTAAAACACTGGCTGCTTTAAAACGCTGAATTACCGCCCTCTAAAGATGGAGATATAAGCTTACTCGTTAAGCTTATATCATAAAAAAGCTTGCTGTAATCGCTTTCACATCACATAAGCGATTCAGCAGGCTTTTTTTGTGGCAATCCATTTAGGTGTCATCGAATCATTGTAGCGTCAGTCTACTATAAAAAATCTACGTTAAAAGACCTACGTTCAAAGTAGTGTTCCGCGGCTATTAACCCTACTACGCCCAAACATTTGATAAGTATTCACTTTTCTTTTCATCACCTCCTATTTTTTGCATTTATTGATTCCCCATCGGCTGGCATTTTGCTAAGATAAGGCGTTAATTTTATGTCTGTCGCTCAGTCGTTACTGCGCTCGTTTATATCTATTTTTCAACTTAATAGGTAAGACATGTGGTTGAAAACGGTGAATGAGGTTTGGTACTGGGCACAAGCGATAGATACATTTAGTTTCATGATGCGGTGTAACGATATATGACAGTAAAGCGCGTAAAAAACCAGCTTGTACAGCTGGTAGTTGGTGTTAGTATCTCTATGAGTGCAGTGATGGCGAGCGCAGCCATACAGCCGCCTGAGATGGACAATACCGCCTATGTATTGATGGATTACAATACTGGTGAAATCTTGGCACAAAAAAATGCCAATGAAGCTCTACCACCAGCATCTCTCACAAAAATGATGACCAGTTACATGATTGAGCAGCGCCTAGCATCGGGTGATCTCAAAGAGGACGAGCAGGTATTGATGAGTCAAAATGCTTGGTGCCGTGGTAGCAGCAGCCAGTCTTGCATGTATGTGCCCGTCAATAAAACGGCCAGTGTCATCGATATGCTACGCGGGATTATCATTCAATCTGGTAATGATGCCTCAAAAGCCATGGCTGAGCACATCGCTGGTAGCGAAGCGTCATTTGCTATCTTGATGAACGAGCAGGCGCAAAAAATTGGTATGGAAAACACCAATTTTGTCAACTCTACAGGCATGCCTGATGAAGGTCACCAGGCCTCAGCGTTAGATATGGCCAAGCTGGCACGAGCCATTATTAATAATAGCGGCGACTACTACAGCATTTATGCAGAAAAAGAGTTTACCTATAATGGTATTACGCAAGGTAACCGCAATGCCCTACTCGCTACCGACCCCACTGTCGATGGTTTAAAAACTGGCCATACTAATGCTGCCGGCTACTGCTTGGTCGCTTCGAGCAATCGTGAAGATATGCGCCTCATATCTGTGATTATGGGTACAAAAAGCCAGCAAGCTCGTGCTGATCAATCACGTGAATTACTGAATTGGGGTTTTGGTCATTTCACTACGGTTACCAAGGCACCAGCTGGGCAGTTCGTCAGTAAAGTACCTGTTTGGTTTGGCGAAGCCAAAGAAGTAGAGCTGACGACTGGCGATAATTTACAAATTCTAACGACCAAAACGCAAAAGAATAAAATCACTACTGTGATTGATATTCCTGAAAGCTTGGAAGCGCCCATCAAAAAAGGTCAAGAAATTGGCAAAATGATGGCGGTGATTGATGGAAAAGCAGTAGCGTCAGTGCCGGTCGTAGCGACTAGTGATATCGAGCAGTCAGGCTTTATGAGTCGTACTTGGCAGCGTGTGATGCGCTGGGTACAAAACCTGTTTTAAAAGTACAGTCTTTACTGAATAAAAAAAAGACGCCTTAAATTGGGCGTCTTTTTTATTGGATGGATATAAGGCAACCGAGTACAAATAGTATAGTTAAAATACTTTAAAAACGCTACGATACTGCTGGTATAGTTTTTTTGTAGCCTCTGTCTGCGTAGGCACAGCAAGCTAGAAAAAACGGTACCTGCAGTACGTGATGTATCGATTTTACTTTTCACTGACTATAGCTTTCGTACATACATTAAGCGAGATTAACGCCGTAGACGCTGATAGATGCTTTAATTATATTATGCCCACTCTAGCCAGCGCTTTAACAAGTCACTTAAGGCTTTATCCTTATATGTGGCACTATAACAGTAATCTACTCCAGCAGATTTTAAGCCATGCTCAAAACTATCTGCATATTGCCTTTGATGCTGTGGGTACCAATATATCAATAAAACACGATGCTCGCTGTTATCATTTTCTAACTGACGAATACGCTTGGCTAATGACTCTGCTTTGCTTGGAAACACATCTTCTGCAAACATGACCATATTGATTTTTTTGGAGTTTATCTCGTCCATCGCTAGCTGCTCATGCTGACAGTAAATGACGGTCGCTCCTAGCCGCTCTAGCTCATTCGCCAACGTTCCTGCCTCATGATAGTAATAATAAATAACGGTCAGTCCAGCCAATAGACTCTGTTGGCGCGTTTGCTGTTGGTTGGCCATCGGTATAATCAGCGTAAACTGTGTTCCTGTGCCAAGCGTACTATCAACCTCGATAGTAGCACCCATAAGCTGCGCCATTTGCTTGACGACTGGTAAACCAACACCTGAACCTTCATACTGACGAGTCTTTGATGAGTCCACCTGAAAAAAAGGATTGAAGATGTCACTGATATGATTACTATCGATACCAATACCTGTATCTTTTATCATGATTTGCCAGCGATTACTTTTATCAAAATGGGTTAGCTGCGAAGTGAGCGTCACCTTTCCCACTGGGGTAAATTTAATAGCGTTACTCAGCAGTATCGATAATATCTGTTGTATTTTTTCCAAATCGCCTGCAAGCGTATAGTCTATGTGATGGATATGACTGACTAATTCTAATCCTTTGCGTTGCGCAATAGGCTCAAATTCTGCCAACAGATCCGCAATCAACTGTAAGGGGTTGAACTCCATGCAGTTGATACTAATTTGACCTTTTTGTATTTGGTTCAATTGAATAATATGCTCAAGCGACAACACCAGTTTGTCACTGCCATCCTTGATGATTTCAACAGCATCTTTTTGTTCTCTATTAAGAGTGTCGTAATCTAACAGCTGCAAACCGCCTACAATGGCATTTAGCGAGGTTTTTAGCTCGTGCGTTATCATACTTTGAAAGTTATGCAGCTGTACATCAAGCGATACATCTTTGTTATGTAATTGCTGCTCAAAGACAGCAAGCGCCTCATAATCCTGTCTAGCGTCTTGTAAGCGATTAAACAACGCCGCGAAAGTCTGTTTAATCTGCACCAACTCCTGAAAATCAAAACGCTGTGCAATGACGGGTAACTGCTCGAGCTCTTTATTTTTTGCAACGAGGTAACATACCTCGGCCAAAGCCTCAATATCTTTGATCGGCCATTTGAGTTTGCGCAGAATGTACAGCGCCAAAAGAACCGCTAGTATCGTCGTTATAAACCATAATAATAAATTGCTTTGCAACCACTGTAAACGCAGCTCATTCACATCTAGCGTAATATTAATATAGCCAACGAGATCGCTATTATCATTACCCTCATCTATTGACTTATGAGCCGCTAATCCTTGAATGGCCTTTGAGTCATTTTTCGCGATATTGCTGTTGTTGATATAGTTACTGACTACGGGATAATTAAAGCTGACCGTACGGGCGAACAAAGCATTTCTCCAGTCCTTTCTTGATTGGCTGATATCGTCGATGGGCTGAGGGGTCGAATAAAATAAAATGCTTTGAATGCTCGGCTCATTATCTAATAGAAAAGCAACTTGCTCAGCCACGATGTCAGCACCATCTGCCGTCGAAGCGCTGGTGGTCAATAACTCAGCCAACTGCTGAATATGTTGATGTTTTTCTTGATAATGACGCACGAAGCCGTAAACAAAAGACAATAAAAGGCCCAACAGCACAGCCAAAGTAATGGCTTGCATGACAGAGCGCCAGATAAAGGTAGAAATGGTCTGAGATGGGAGGTTGTTCATATCACTCAACTGAGTTAAGACAACTTTATATTTATACTATAGTTAAAATACTTTAAAAACGCTACGATACTGCTGGTATAGTTTTTTTGTAG
>NZ_RRYW01000059.1 GCF_014861365.1 Psychrobacter sp. FME6 | reverse complement strand
CAATGGTAGTGTGGCTCCGGCCATGTGAGAGTAGGTCATCGTCAGCTCTCTATTCCTCAAAACCCCCTTACGCGAAAGTGTAAGGGGGTTTTGTTTCGTGTGGAATTTGATAATAAAAATCTTACTTACCTGTTAAGGTTTAATTGATAAACTGACTTTCAATCATTAACGTAATTATCTATTCATAATAGAGAATAAAAATATGGCAGTCGATTTTAGTAACACGCTCATAGTCGCAATTTCCGCATCTGCACTTTTTGATTTAACAGAAGCAGAAAGCTATTTATTACAATTATTAGAGCAGCGCCCTATCAGCGCTATAAAAGAGTTCCGTGACTATATGGCTGAGCGTGAAAACGACTCTTTAAATATTGGTGCCGGCTACCCCTTGATCAAAGCTTTGCTCAATCTAAATAACTACTGTAATCAATGTCCTGATCCGGAATCAGATATTGAAGCGCCGTTAGTCGAAGTGGTTATTGTCTCAAAAGGTAGTCCAGATACGGGTATTCAGGTACTCAATGCGATCCGTGAACATGGGCTTAACATTTCAAGGTCAGCATTTATTTCGGGTAGCCTTGTTGCTCCTTATATCAAGGATTTTGATGTTGATCTGTTTTTAACCACCAACCGCGAAGATGCGCAGCAAGTTGTAGATGCTAATATCTGCGCTTGTGCGATACTAGACGCAACACCAGTCAATACTTATGAGTTAGACACTAAGCAGCTGCGCATTGCTTTTGATGGTGATGCTGTCTTATTTGATGACTCAGGCGAGCTGCTTTATAAGCAAAAGGGTTTGCAAGCTTTCCACGATCGGGAAGCCGAAATGCGTGATTTGCCAATAGAAAAGGGTCCGTATGCAGAATTATTAATTAAACTGTCCAAAATGCAAGAACGTCTGCCTGCAAGCTTGCATTCTTGCCCTATGAAGATTGCTTTGGTGACCGCACGCAATGCGCCTGCTGATTTACGAGCGATAAAAACGCTGCGCGATTGGGGAGTGGATCTTGACATGGCATTTTTTTTAGGTGGACTGGAAAAGACAGCGGTACTCAAAACTTTTGCACCCCATATTTTCTTTGATGATTCGGTGAAGCATATTAATGCTGCACGGGGTTTTATTCCTACTGCTTTAGTCCCTTATCATTCGACATCGCTACTACACAGCGATAGTTATTTAGTGGCTGATAAAGAGGCGGCACTGTTGGCTTTTAAACCGGTAGAACGCTCACTTTTTGTGGTGAATCATTAAAATATAGCTAAAGAATTCGGACTAAAGGAATAGGATCTTATATGAATTGGCAGCGACTGCTTAGCTTAATTATGTTACGAGTAAAACAGGTTATTGGCTTATATGCTTTTGTTTTAATACCGATGTGGGGCATGTTTTTTCTAAATGAAGTGGCATTATTCGGCATGTGGAATATCTTTGGTATTGTGCCACGTGCCTTAGATCTGGGCAGTATGATAGGGGTATTTGCGTCATGGACAATGCACGGCAATTTTTCACATCTGCTGGGTAATACTGTGACGCTGTTACAAATTTTATTTTTATTTGGACTTTTTGAAAAAAATGCATATCGTACAGTCATTAAGTTAATAGTCGCATCTGGCTTGGTGACGTGGGTAATTGGTTCACCATCGTCCATACACATTGGTGCGTCAGGGCTATGTTTTGCGATGCTCGGTTATATGATAGGTGGGGCAGTCTTCGCACGGCGTTGGGGGTATTTGTTGGCTTGTATTGTGATGGGAGCAGGGTATTGGTTGACTATTAAGCAAGGATTGATGCCGCAGCAAGGTATTTCATTTGCCGCGCATTTTGGGGGTTTATGCGCCGGCTTATTGTTAGGGGCAAACTCAAAACATACTTATACGAAAATGACTAAACGTTATTAGATGTCATCATGACGCTACTATTCCAAATATTTTTCTAGCAAAATGATTTATTATCACTATTCTATGGTTGGATATTTTTATAAATTACTCTGCTCGTCTGAACACACATTGATAAATAACGGATCATCAGTCGTTAAAGGACGCCATTTGGTTGTTTGTTTAACGTGTTCTTTGATAGTTAGTTTGCTGTTTTCTGCTGTTGGTAGTATATAGTCTGCACGCGCAGGGGCAGTACAATCGATGACCTGCGGGATTTTCTGCACACTCAAGCGTCGTTCGAACAAATATAAATCTACCAAGTAGATATCTTGGTTGTCTACTTGAGCACGGGCGTGTCCACTATCGGCGGCTATAAAGCGAAATGTTTGTGGTTTAGCGTACGACCATGGACGGAACCAAGTACTCTCTTCAGCCTTTTTAACCACGGTCACGCCTTCAGGTAGTTGAGCCACTTGCTGATCGTACCAGTTGTATTCTTGGTGTATTTGAAAGGCAAAGATACCGATAGCACCAAACAAGGGAATAAGCCATTTAGGTGCTCGCTTGCCCGCCAGTTTGCTGAGGTGAGTTATGATGAGTGCCACTCCGGCTAAGCCAAATCCAGCAGCTATAGTAGCAATAAACTCAAAAAGCATAAGAGTCGTCCTTAACGCACTGGGCGCAATTAATACCTATTCCTAAAATAAACGAACGCTATCTGGCTTACTAACTATATCAATAGTAGTACTTACGGATATTTTTCTCATTGTTTTTAATTTTAGAAACAGGTTAACAAAATAATCGTTTGTCATAAAATATATAAATAACAACGTTGGAGTAAAAAAATCACTCACAGGCAGCTGCTGCCTGTGAGTGATATATAGTAACAGAAGATACGTTATTTATACCTCACTTGGTGGCTTAGTGGTCGACTGCGCCGCCAGCCCCACGTGGAGAACGTACGCTCTCAACCAGTTCTTGGATATGTAATGGTGGTGGTGCAGTAGCATAAGAAACAGCGAATGCTACGATAAAGTTAAGTAATGCACCGACCGCACCGAATGATAATGGCGAGATACCAAATAACCAATACTCTGCTGTATCAGGGAAGTTTGCAGTACCACTGATAAAGAACCAACCTTTGAAAACAAAGATATAGAGTAAGATACTAATTAAGCCCGTCAACATACCAGCGATAGCGCCGATGCTGTTAATACGCTTAGAGAAAATACCCATCATCAATGCAGGGAACAGTGAAGCACCTGCAATACCAAAGGCTAATGCAACCACCTGTGCGGCAAATCCTGGTGGATTCATGCCCAACCATGTAGCAACAACAATCGCGATACCCATGGTGATACGTGCTACTTTTAGCTCACCTTTGTCAGTAATGTTTGGATTAAGATTCCTTTTAATCAAGTCATGACTGATTGCTGATGAGATAGCTAGTAGTAGGCCAGCTGCCGTTGATAGCGCTGCTGCCAAACCACCTGCGGCGATAAGACCAATAACCCATGGTGGTAACTGTGCAATTTCTGGGTTAGCCAATACGATGATGTCAGCGTTGACATCGAGCTCATTACCAGCCCAGCCTGCATCTGTAAAGCGGCCATCGACTTCTAGATCATGTTCAGCCTGTGCTTTGGCAACGGCTGCTGTTGCTGCTGCAACGTCGCCACCTTCAGCTTCTGCAGCTGTCAAGGCAATCTGTGCTGCACCAAGTCCGCTATCGTTGTATAGCTGGATGCGACCATCATTATTGAGGTCGTTATACTTGATGAGTCCGGTGTCTTCCCATGTTCTCATCCAATCAGGACGCTGCTCATAAGTAAGCGCAGGCTCATCAACACCTTGTGGGTAAATCGTATCGAGTAGGTTTAGACGCGCCATTGCACCTACTGCTGGAGCAGTGAAATATAGCAATGAGATAAATACCAATGTCCAACCGGCTGTCCAGCGGGCATCAGCAACTTTAGGAACGGTGAAAAAGCGAATAATAACGTGCGGTAGACCTGCTGTACCAATCATCAGTGATAAAGTAAATAGCACCATGTTTAGCTTGTTAGGTACATCAGCAGTATAAGCCGCAAAACCTAAGTCAGTAACGACCTGGTCAAGCTTGGTTAGAATAGGAACGCCAGCTTCGACATGGTTTGAGAACAAACCAAGACCTGGAATTGGATTACCAGTCAATTCGAGCGAGATGAAAACCGCAGGAATTGTATAAGCAATCATTAGAACCACATACTGTGCAACCTGCGTGTAAGTAATCCCTTTCATACCACCAAGTACGGCGTAGAAGAATACCACGATAGCAGCAATGATAAGACCTGTATCGTTCTCAACTTCTAAGAAGCGTGAGAAAGCAACACCAGCACCCGTCATCTGACCAATAACGTAAGTGGTTGATGCGATAATCAAACAGACGACTGCAATCATAGCAGCGGTTTTAGAGTAAAAGCGATCACCAATAAAGTCAGGTACGGTAAACTTACCAAACTTACGTAAGTAAGGCGCAAGTAGCATGGCTAGTAGTACATAACCACCCGTCCAACCCATCAAGTAGGTTGAAGCACCATAACCACCAGCTGCTAAGATGCCTGCCATGGAGATAAATGACGCGGCACTCATCCAGTCAGCGGCTGTTGCCATACCGTTCACAACCGGATGGACGCCACCGCCAGCAACATAGAACTCACTGGTGGTACCAGCGCGCGCCCAAATCGCAATACCGAAGTATAAAGCGAAGGACAGACCCACAAAAATAATATTAATCGTAAATTGACTCATAGGGCTATTCCTCGTCTACACCATATTGTTTATCGAGTTTATTCATACGCCAGGCGTAGAAGAAGATTAAGATGATAAATATCCCAATAGACCCTTGTTGTGCAAACCAAAAGCCTATATCAGTACCGCCGATAGCGATACCTGACAATAATGGACGTAACAAGATGCCAAAACCATAAGAGCATATTGCCCAGATGATTAGACTACCTATAATAAGACGGATATTAGCTTGCCAATAGCCGGATGTATCGTTGCGGTTCTCCATAGGACAACTCCTTTTGCCTTACATAAAAACGGGGTTACTGTTTGGAGTCTAGCAAGTCATTGTGGTTTAGCTTCTATCGCCTAGGGCGACATTGTATCTATAAAACAATTATAAAAATTGTTTTATAGACCGCTAAAGCAGAATGACCAACCAGCATTAGTAACCAAAAATTACCAATAAAATGAGTAAATTTTTGCAGTATTTTTTATAAACTAGGGGCTGTATAGAATTCAGCTAAGGAACTGACAAAGACTATTTTTTAGGCAATTCGACGCCAAAAATAGTAAGTTTAGTCATTCTAAGCGCGATAGTTTTGGCTATGAAGTGGCAAAAAATAGTCCTGTTCCTTCGGACTGATGCTAAAATCGCCCCAGACGTTGTTGTAAATCTAGCTAAGGTCTCGACATTACCTTCGATTTACGCCTAGTCTGGAATTATTTTAGCGATCAGCAGTCCTAATAGATGAATTCTATACAGCCCCTAACAGACTATAAAAAATAAACACGTACTGCCTGATACAGCGCGAACGATAAACAGTAAAAATATAATATGTAACAGTATATTTGGTTACTGAAAATTATTTACCCAAAAATAACAACTATTTTGTCAGGTATGACGCTGACCACATTGATTCAGTTTTCGCATAGAAAAAAAAGAGTATATCTAGGAAGGGAGAGGGGATAGGACGGTCCGCTGTCTTTTTCACAATCTTGTCTTCCTGACAAGCGTCTTAATATTTCTGATGCTCTAGTTATTCATGCTCGTAAGCACATAGCAAATCGGTATGAATATATAAAATTTATTTATATAAAATTTATGTGAGCGTTATTCCAAACAATTCGGCATGACTTCTAATAAATACTATAAATTTATTTTTGATAAGTGCCATATCGTCAATAAAACTACTTGAATAGTACGGTAATTATCTCATTCATGCTGCTAAATTGTTACTTAATACATTCTATAGTATAAAGACTATAAGTAACATTTATTTAAGAAATAAATTTATTAAGTTGATAACCAAATATGATAATGACTAACCCTTTAATATCTATATCATGCACATGATGTTTTTATATCAAAATTTTGAGTCAGATTTTCTCGGATTTTGGTAGCTGAAAGACAATATCAATATGACATTTAAACAAGGTATAAAAAGTAATAATGAGGAGTCCGTATGAACGAGGGTGTAGTAGGTTGGCTTAATAGTATCGTAAATTATGGTGTCAGCATTATTTGGGGTAATAACGATTGGTTAATCGCTAGCAATCCATGGTATGGGTTGTTGATGTTCGTATTAATAGGCGCGGGCCTTTACTTTACAGTGGTGACCCGTTTTATTCAGTTTCGACACTTCGGTCACATGTGGCAGTTATTACGGGTTTCTAATCAGGGGCGTAAGGATGGTGGTATCAGCTCATTTGAAGCGCTGATGACCTCCCTTGCTGCTCGCGTGGGAACGGGTAACTTAGCAGGGGTTGCGATTGCTATTTATCTCGGTGGCCCAGGTGCGGTGTTCTGGATGTGGATGACTGCGCTCGTCGGCATGTCGACCAGTTTTATCGAGTCAACGTTAGCACAAGCTTATAAAGTACCGCACAATGACAATGTTTACCGCGGTGGTCCCGCTTACTATATCGAAAAAGGTCTCGGTAAGCGCTGGCTAGCGATATTTTTCTCGCTATGTTTGCTGGTGGCGTTTGGTTTGGCATTTAATGGCGTACAGTCAAATACCATCGCTCAGGCCACCAACGAAGCCTTTGGTGTGCCGACATGGATGACAGGTTTGGTGCTGGTGGTGCTGGTTGCTCCAGTAGTATTTGGTGGTTTGCGCTCAGTCGCTCGTATCGCTGGTAAAGTCGTGCCCATCATGGCGATTCTATATATCTTATTGGCATTGTTTATCATCGTGACCAATTTTAGTCAATTCCCAGCAGCGATTGCGTTGATTGTAAAATCAGCCTTTGGTTTTGAGCAAGCAGCAGGCGGGGTGATTGGTTATGGTATTGCTCAGGCAATGATTAACGGTATCAAGCGCGGTCTGTTTTCGAACGAAGCGGGTATGGGCTCAGCGCCTAATGCAGCGGCAACAGCGAAGAGCCATCCTGACCATCCAGCGGTACAAGGGTTTATGCAAATGCTGGGCGTTTTTATGGATACGCTGGTAATTTGTACGGCGACGGCATCTATTATTATTTTATCAGGCGTGGTCGATCCTAGTGTCGAGCAAGAAGGCATTCAGCTCACTCAATTAGCGCTATCACAGTATGTGGGTGATATGGGCGTCGTATTCGTGGCGATTGCTATTTTCTTCTTTTCATTCACCTCTATCATTGCCAACTATAGCTATGGCGAGTCCAATCTTGAATTTATCTCTGGTAGCAAAAACGCCAAAGTGATGATTATGGTGTTTCGCTTTATGGTGCTAGGTATGGTCTTTGTCGGTGCTATTGCCAGCTTACCTGCCATATGGAACTTCGCTGACTTATCGATGGGTCTGATGGCCTTGGTCAACTTAGTGGCTATTTTGCTATTGTCTCCTGTGGCACTGAGAATATTACGTGATTATGAGCGCCAAGTGAAAGAAGGTAAGACAGGTGAACAAATTACCTTTAATCCTGATGATTTCGTCAAGCTAAAAGACGAAGCCAATCGCGATGCATGGACGGATTAAGTTTAATTATTAAATAGATAAAGACAAAAAAAACCGCTCTTTTTAGAGCGGTTTTTTATTGTAGGCATATTATTTAAGTAACACAATCGTTGTCTTAATCATGATTTACATGTTTGGATAGTTAGGACCGCCGCCGCCTTCTGGGGTTACCCAAGTGATGTTTTGCGAAGGATCTTTGATATCACAGGTTTTACAATGCACACAGTTTTGCGCATTGATAACAAACCTAGCGCCTTCGGCATCTTTCACTACTTCATAAACGCCAGCTGGACAGAATAAACGCGCAGGCTCAGCATATAACGGTAGGTTGATTGAGATAGGCACAGTGGTATCAGTCATTTTTAAATGCGTTGGCTGATCTTCAGTATGGTTGGTATTTGAGATAAATACCGACGACAACTTATCAAACGTCAGCTTACCATCAGGCTTAGGATATTCCGGCTGATAGGCATGGTCTGCGCGCTCTAACTGGTCATAATCATGTAAGTTATCATGAATGGTCAGCGGCATTTTGCCACCCAACAAGTTTTGTTCGATAAAGTTAAACGCGCCACCCATCCATTGACCCATGCGATGCATAGCTGGGGCAAAGTTACGCCCTTCATAGTTGTCTTGATATAACCAAGATTCTTTATACATAGTAGTATAGGTCACTACTTCGTCATGTTGGCGGTCAGCTTGTAGCGCTTCAAAAATAGCTTCGGCTGCTAACATCCCTGACTTTATTGAAGTATGCGTGCCTTTGATTTTGGCAGAGTTTAAGAATCCAGCGTCGTCACCTACCAACACACCACCTGGGAAGGTGAATTTTGGTAATGAGTTTAGACCACCTTTAGTGAGTGAACGCGCCCCATAAGAAAGACGTTTACCACCTTCTAAAACGTTGCGAATGACCGGATGTAATTTTAAACGCTGCATCTCATCAAATGGTGACATGTAGGGGTTAGAGTAAGAAAGATCAATGACAACACCGAAGCTGACTTGGTTGTTTTCATCGAAGTATAACCACCAGCCACCAGAAGATCCGGTATCGCTTAGTGGCCAACCTGAGCCATGCATGACGACGCCTTGCTCATGCTTTTCGGGATCAATATCCCACAGCTCTTTAATGCCGATCGCGTAATGCTGGGGATCGCAATCTTTATCAAGGTTAAAGCGGCTGATTAGGCGCTTGCCTAAGTGACCACGAGAGCCTTCGGCAAAGATAGTATACTTAGCCAGTAATTCATAGCCGGGCTCAAAGCTTGGCTTAGCATCGCCATTTGCCGCTACACCCATATCACCAGTCAATACCCCTTTAACTGAGCCATCATCGTTATATAAGATGTCGGCAGCAGGGAAGCCTGGGAACATCATGACTTCTAGCTCTTCGGCTTGAGCCGCTAACCAACGAACGACATTACCCAATGATGCAATATAATTGCCTTCGTTGTGCATGCTGGCTGGAATAATAGAGTCCATAAGCTTGGTCGATTTAGTCGCTGACCCTAGCATGTACACGCGATCTTCAGTGACAGGGACGTTAAGCGGTGCGCCTTTAGCTTTCCAATCAGGTATCAGCTCGTCTAAGGCTCGCGGCTCCATAACTGCACCGGATAAGATATGAGCACCAAACTCAGAACCTTTTTCGACCACAGCGACCATGAATTCATCGTTGCCCGCTGCGATAGCGAGCTGACGCAGACGAATAGCAGCAGATAGCCCAGCAGGGCCACCACCAACGACGATAATATCGAATTCCATTGATTCGCGCTCAATCTCAGGCTCTAGCGCAACAGGTTCTGCTACTGGCTCTGGTGCCTTGTCGATAGTGACTTTTTCAGAGTCAGGTTCAACGATTTGTTCTTCTACAGCAACTTCTTCAGTGGCTGGTGTTTCTTTATCTAGATTCGCCTTCTCTGTCACTACTGGTGCGTCAGTATTCACAGTGTCACCATCAATGACTGGCTTTTGAGTGTCTTGCTCTTGCATACCTACTCCTAAACTTTTAGTGGCTTATCTCAGGGCATCATTAGCTTAACAATTGAATAATAAACTTGCAGCGCTAACTTCACTCAGACATATGGCTGCCCGATAAAAACTGTCTTTGCGGCATTAGTTGACCACGTTACTGTCGAAATCTCTGTATTCAATGTATTCAAAGATATCAACGCATACGTAAAATCTGTCATTAATACAACACCTAATTGACCATTTTAATAAAAAATCGTTACTCATTATAAAAGAAAAGTCCTACAAACACGATACGCATTTATAAGTATCAGTGTTAAGGTAAGATTGAGATAATGAGGGTGCTAAGATGATATGGTTTCATCATACCCGAAACTAAAATTTATAGTAACGTTAGATTTACCAAACTTTGAATATTAAGTTTTAATACTAAGTCAGAGGTTATGTGATGAATAACAATAACAACAATACGATCAAAAATAATGAAAGTGGTGCTGAAACCCCAAGTAGCGTGTCATCTGCCCCAAATGATATAGAGGCCCTCAGCCAATATTTAAAATCTACCGCTGGCAAACGGGAAGGTCGTAGCATACCACCATTAGAGAAGTGGCATCCTGAAAACAGTGCTGATATGGATCTAGTCATAAAAGCCAATGGAGAGTGGTGGCATGAAGGTGGGCATATGACCCGCGAGTCATTGGTCAGCTTGTTTGCCACTATATTATGGAAAGAGGACAATAACGGCGTCACCGAGTATTTTTTAAAGACACCAGTACAAAAGCTGCGTATTCAAGTCGAAGATGCGCCCTTGTTGATTAATGATGTGGGCATTGTCAATGAAAATGAGACGAGTTGGTTGGAGTTTACCACGACGACTGGCGATGTGGTACGTTTAGATGATGAGCACCCCATTACATTAAAGGCGTATAATCCTAAAGACAATGACACGAACCAAACGCTCGCTGGGGTAGGCAATACAAGCAATCAAAACGTAGCAACCGAAAAACAGATACGTCCTTACATGGCGGTTAGAAATAGTTTGACCGCACTTATCGGACGCAACACTTTTTATCATTTGACTGAAATTGGTGAATTGACAGAGCAAGATGGTGAGACGATACTCACTTTGCAAAGTGGTGGGAAACACTACCAGTTATCAATGCCAACCAGCTAATAACCCATCTAGCATTTGCCAAAATGCAGCGATATTAAAATACAGCGATATTAAAATAAATGGTATCAAAATAATGACAGGTCTATCAGGATGGCGGTAACAGAACGATGAATATTGCCGCAAAAAAAGTGGTTAGTGAGATGCAAACCCAACCAGCCGCTTTTACTAGCAACGCTTTTGATAAAGCGGTGGTTAATAACAATCGCAGTGCCCCCATCGGCTTGTTTGATTCGGGTGTCGGTGGCCTCTCCGTTTACCTACATTTAGCGCAGCAGCTTCCTACTGAGCGCTATGTTTATTATGCCGATACGTTAAATGTGCCTTATGGCAATCGCGACAGTGCAGATATCGAAGCCTTGACTTTGATAGCAGTAGAATGGTTGTATCAGCAGGGCTGTAAGCTGATTGTCATCGCTTGCAATAGCGCCTCAGCTTATGCTTTGGAGGCCGCAAGGCGCAGTTATCCGCAGCTGCCTATTGTCGGTTTGGTGCCTGCATTGAAACCCGCGATATTGGCCAGTCAAAGTGGTCGTGTGGCTGTGTTAGCAACCAAGGCAACGTTGAATGGAGTATTGCTTAATGACGTCATCACCAACTTTGCCCATCCTAACGGTACGATAGTGACAAAGTATTTTGATCCAAACTTGGTACCGTGGGTAGAGGCAGGGATGCCAGAACAAGATGCTACGGCCCGACTTATACGCCAGAAATTACAAGCATTTGCAAGTGATGGCGTCGATCAATTGGTACTCGGCTGTACGCACTATCCGTTTTTTAAAGCGTTTTTATTGAGTGAGATTACACAGCAGCAATTATCGATGCAGATCGTCGACTCAGGACAGGCAATTGCTGAACGGGTTAAGCAACTATTAGTCATAAATAAGCTGTCTGCACTGAATGAAAGCGGGACAAATAGCGGGCACTCAAAATTAATCAGCCCGACAAAGGTAGATTCTCGAATACCATTGGTTTTTTATGCAACCAAACATGATGAGAGACTTAGCGCTTTAGTGGAGGGTCTACTGGGCAAACAGACAATATTGCAATACTATTCTGATTGGTCTGGTTAGATATTGCCGAATACCCTTAATGGCAATATGGAGACCATAATCTTGCACGATGTTGCTATAATGATAATAAATTAAGCCCAGCCTTATAAGTTTGTGCTAGGCTGTGCAAAATAAGATATTTGTGCTTTTTTATATCATTCCCTTTTATGTGATGACCTAAGTTTAGGGGTAATTGTGCCAAACCGTCGCTATCATATTCATGTCATATGCGCTGACAACGACCAATTGCTTGTTTTGGATAGCTTAGCGATATTTTTTCAGGCGCGGGCGTTCTTAACCTATGACGTATCGAGCCAGTTGCCAAAAGCATCGTTATATGGTCGACAGTGTATAGATGCGTGTGATTATGTATTAATGGTCGTCGGCGACAGCTATGGTACGGTGCAAAAAAACGGTGTCAGTCAAATGCATTTGAGCTATTTGAATGCCAAAGCCAAGCTCAAACCTTTACTCATATTGGTTAAAAGTCATCATCAAGATGCTAATATCAGTCGTCAGTTGCAAGAGTTTGTTAAGTCAGTGACTCGGCAAAACAGTCAAATATATTATTATGATACCGTAGTTGATATCGAAAAACTGCTCGTACAAGCTTATTATAATACGGTGGGCAATCATGTCGTAAATGGTGGCTGGATAAGAGTCAGTGAGGAGATGATTAAATTTAGTAAGCAAACTGTCTCTGAAAGATTGTCTGACCTAATATCCAACCATAAAACGTTTACAAAAGAAGCGCCAGTGGTTGAGGAACGGGTAGTAGATAATATCAGTAACCCACTGGTACTGACCGAAACCTTTGATATTCAGTATAGCGCTCATGCTTATGAAGGTGGGAATTTAACGACTGTCACTCGGTCAATGACATTAACGTGGAAAGAGGTACTGATCGCTTTGATGAAAACACCAGCGACTTTTACTAGCTATGGTTTACATAATACCTTCAATCGCTTGATCGTCTCAAGAGCAGAGCAGGATATAAAACAAGATATGCCAAATGTTCATGCTGTCTCACGCTGTCAAATCTCCCAAGAGTCTTTGAACCATTTACAGCGCCAGTTGGTTAGCGCCAATTGGATACAATTAACGACCTACGGTACTCGAGTATCACAAGAGCTTTGGAAGCTTACTTTTTATGCAAAAAATTTATTTAAAGATGAATGCCCTAAAACCCAATAAGTAGCAATCCTCGCAAGCCATCAATTTCACCGATATCTCGAAATACTTATCACCATATATTTTATAGTCATTATATTCACCATGATGACTACGTTTTGTAATACAAAGCATACGCGTCAACGGTTGTGAATTGGCTCAATACTCGTGATAATGACACTATAGACAAAGAGTATTATAAATAAAAAATGATATTTGACCCATCGTTGAGCTTAAAATTAAAAATGTACCAACCGTAATATATTTATAATAATGGTTAATTAAGGAGAGCCTATAATGAGTAACTCTAAAAATGATGAATTAAGAAGTGAACTGGATAGCTTAGAAAAGTCTATGCACGATGCCAATCAGTTTCATACGTTGGAAGAACAAGTAGCCGATATGAAGCGTCGCGGTATCGATCCTAGCAAAGCCTATAAAGATTTGGATAGAAAAGAAGAAGATGCAGATTGGGGCGATGCCACTTGGAAAGAGAATGGTAAATGGAAGCCAAAAACGCCAGCCGACTTAGATGATAAAGCGCGTGAGAACTGGGATGGGGATAATGGCAAACCAAATCCACCACCTATCGTTTAAGTTTTTTAAAATATTGGGTTGTTCAAATAGATAATATAAGCCCATAAAATACAAGCACAAACAAAAGCCACGCTATTATTAGCGTGGCTTTTGTTTGCTATAAAGCAGTTTGAATTATGAACCCTCATCGATACGGATGAGCTTTACAGCACCATCAGCGTCGGTGACACGGCGATATCGCGTGTTACCAGAAGTGGATGGTTGAGTAGCAGAGGGTTGTGTTGAATTACTATTAGGAGTGCTAGTTTGCTGTTGAATAAGCTGCCCCATACGGTCGGCAGGAGCAGGGTTTAAGGGTTGGCTATTCGATGGCTGCTGGTATTGATTGCCGGACTGGCCTCTATTAGGTGTCGAATTGCCAATAATGGCGCGATAGAAGTTCTGTCCTGCGCGACCATCAGCAGGAGAGATACCCTTACTGGTTTGGTATTGCTGGATAGCCGTACGGGTATTGTCACCAATGATGCCGTCGACATCGCCAATATCGTAACCAGCGTCCAATAATGCTTGTTGAATATCTTTGGCTTGCTGACGGCTGATACCAGGATCGTCTGTTGGCCAAGCAGTCATAAAGTCAGTTTTGCTGCTGTCCTCACGGGTGATTAAATCTGATAAATGGGCGATTGCCAGCGCATAATTTTCTGAAGCGTTGTATGAATAAAACGTATCGAAGTTTTTACCCACCAAAAAAGCAGGGCCATCTTTGCCAGCAGGCAACATTAAGCCCGCACTATTTAAATCATAAGGCAGAGGACTGCCATTGGCTAAGGTCAAACCTTGATTGCGCCAGTGGCTCATCGATTTTTTGTCTTTGCGGTTGGAAGCTGCCCAAAATCCACTGGGCAATTTAACTTCATAACCCCATGGCTCACCAGTTCGATAACCACGATTGTCCAAGAAATTGGCGGTAGAGGCCAATGCATCGGGCACGCTATTGACTAAGTCGCGACGACCATCACCATCGAAATCTACTGCCAGCTCTAAAAAGGTACTGGGCATGAACTGGGTTTGTCCGAAAGCACCTGCCCACGAGCCTGTCATATCACTGGGTGCGATGTCACCTTTTTGGACGATTTTTAAAGCATTGGCGTATTCGCCTTGGAAATAGCTTTGACGACGATCAAAACAAGACAACGTCGCTAGAGACTCAAACAAGGGCTTTTTACCCAAGGTTTGCCCGAAGTTTGACTCCACGCCCCAAACCCCTAATACGTGCTCAGCCTTTACTCCGTAACGCGATTCAATTTTACGTAGCGTATCGCTCCATTGATGCTTGGCACGGATACCATCTTCGACACGCTCTTTGTCAACCAGTGATGAGAGGTAATCCCAGACATCCTTTTGAAACTCTGGCTGATAGTTTAACGATTGAATCACGCTAGGGTCTGGCTCGCTTGGACGGTAGTTATTAAAAGTGAAACTGTCGACACCACGAAATTTACTAGAGTTTTTTAGACCATCTAGACATTGTTGAAACTCGCTATTGGATAGATTAGGTGCTGGTGGCTTAGCGGCTTGGGCGGAGCTAGCAAAACTTAGCCCAACAGCAAAGCTAAGTAGCGATAAAGTAGAAACTGGAGTCAAACGCATGACAATATCCTATAAACGTCAAAGTGGTCATTAAAGAGGGAAGCAAAGCTGATTGGTGCAGTATGGACTTAGAGTAACCAATCTAAATAGTAAAGAAAAGGTATCGCAGCACTCAGTTACTATAAATTGACGCTGGCGTGAGGTTAGAAGAGGTTTTTGGCGGCTTGACGCGTCAGATTGTCTCAGCTGAGGTTAATGGTTTTATATTAATCACAAAAAACTACTCCCCCAAAACTCTATCTAACTCTTCAATAAAATCATGAATACGCGCAGCATTTTTACCCAAATCGCTCCCGCCAACTCGTGATTTACTACGGATATCGACCAGACGCTCGTTACCATTATCAGTAATACGCACGACAACATCATCTTTAAAGCCAAACCAGAAAGTGGTGTCCGTTGCTTCAGCAATCCCTTTGTCGGCATCAATATTTATCAGTTCCCAACCTAGATTATCGATGGCTTGTTTGGTTGCTTCGACCAGCTCAGACTTTGATTGAGGATAATCTAAGGTTTGTAGTTCGGGATAGCCTTGACGTTGTTGCTCGGCAGCCTCTTCACCCGCATACTCAGCTGGGTTTGGGGCGTCAGCACGTAGTGGGGCAATAGCCAAAAACTCAGGTGGGTTCACCAAATCAGTTGAAATATCATGAATGGGTGGTACGTTTTTGGCTGTATTCAACATACTAAGCGGGATAGCGATCGCAATGATAGAAAGTATGAGGGCTGTCAACGTGCTATTAAGTCTCACTGTGTCACGTTTAAATAAAAACTGTATACCTAACAGGATGAGGGCGGCAATACCCACAAGTACGCCAACTGTAAAGCCTGTAAACGCCGTAGCCAAGTCAAAAAATTCAAACTTATAGAGAGGGCCTGGCAGTATGACTAGTAGAATAGCGATAAAGCTCATTAGAGTGACTAAAATTCGCATTCGATTGCTCCGTTGCTATTCATTGACGGCTTAAGTGTTTTTAATCATAGCCTATTTATTAGCATTCAATAGCCAAACATGCTCCGTTACAGCCATATTTGGTGCGGCATTCAAGGTTGAGGGCTGACCTTCAATCTCCGTTATTTGGTAGTGACTACTATAGTACTGTTGAACTTGCTTGCTACTAATTGAGAAAGGCGGCCCTGCTCGTTCATTTTGGTCGTAATGCAGTGTTAATAACAGTTGAGCAGCGTTTTGGCTGAGCGTGCATATTTGCTCGCTATATATCGGGCGCATATCAGGTGGCATGGCGATTAATGCGGCTCGATCATACACCGCATCAACGTGACCAATATCGTGAGGTGTCAGCTCAAAAATATCAGCAACCCATAGCTTTATGGTTTGATTTAATCGTTGGCCTTGATAGCATTTGATATCTGGATTATCAGCATGTTCTTTTATTGTGTACGGGATATTTTGCTCAATGAAAAATTCTTTTATCGCTGATTCAACTAATTCAGCACCAACGACATTATAGCCTTGGTCTAATAGCCAAACCATATCGATTGATTTGCCGCATAGCGGTATAAAAACACAGCTTTCACTCGATAATGCTAACCTTTCAAAATATTTAATTAATTTTGGATTGATTTGAGACTGGTTAAAGCCGATACGCTTTTCTTGCCAACGTAATTGCCAAAATTCGGGATTCATGACCTTAGCCTTTATTTATCAGGTTTAATGTTATTCTTTACTTTGAACTTATTATCATAACCTGTTGTTCAATGTTGTCAAAGGCATTAAAAAGGCCAAACACTCTTATAATGAGCGTTTGGCTTTTATTAAGCACTAGGTTAGGAACTTATAGTCGGTTCTAAATAAAAAAGATACGTTATGGTATGACGCGGAACTGGTATAAATTTTTCTTGCTTGCTGTGTCTACGCTGACAGAGGCTGAAAAAAATGTATACCAGTCCCACTGTAGCGCTTTTATATTGAACTTATTAGATTTTAAACGAATAAACTCCTAATCCATATACTGTTTAGCTCACCATATACTGACTAAACTCTTTACGCAGTTTGGCAAGTTTTGGTGGTATGGAAAAGTTACAATAAGCTTGACCTGGGTTTCTATTAAAGAAATCCTGATGTGTTTCTTCGGCCTTATAAAACTCGGCAGCAGGGTGGACTTCGGTGACCACATTGACCCCCATATCGCGTAATTTCTTAATCGTACGATCGACGGTTGGCTTCTGCGCTTCCTCGGTATAGAACACCACGCTGCGGTATTGGCTACCGACATCATTACCCTGACGATCCATGGTAGTGGGGTCGTGAGTGGCAAAGAAGACATCGAGTATCACTTCTAATGGGACAGTCGTTTCATCGAATTCAATTTTGATGACTTCAACGTGGCCCGTATCGCCGCTACAGACCGCTTCATAATTGGCAGAAACGGCATCACCGCCCATGTAACCTGATATCACAGATTGCACGCCTTTCACCGATAAAAACACGGATTCGGTGCACCAAAAGCAGCCACCGCCTAATACAATAGTTTGCATAATTGTTCCTATTTTTATAATTACAGAGTACGCGCCAAGCAATTTTTACTTAGCGATATACATTTAGCTTAGCAGGGCATCTGGCCGCGATAAGTAACAAACAGTAATGTTATAATGGGCTTTTGCTACGCTATGTCGCCTTAATAGTGTTAATTAAAATCATTAACCACTTCATAATTTAAGTTCTACTATCCAAAAATGAGTCACACCATGAGCCAATCTAAGCCCGCTACTGTTAAACATGACACCCTATTTACCACACCGCTCGATAAAGCGGCTCGCTTTTCCTTTGATGAGCAAGTTGTGGCTTGTTTCCCCGATATGATTCGTCGCAGTGTCCCCGGGTATGGTCAAGTGCTGGCAATGCTGCCCATATTTGCCCGTCGTCATTGTAAGTATCGCCAGCAAGATGATAATGGTCAGCGTGTCAGCCGTATTTATGATTTGGGCTGTTCGCTGGGTGCGGCAAGCATGACGCTCGCTGGCGAGTTCGAGTCGCAAGATTTGCAGATTAAAGCCATTGATATTTCACCAGCGATGACTACTGAAGCGACTACTTTACTAGAGGATAATTATCCTGAACATGATATTGAAGTGATGACTGCGGATATTCGCGATATTGAGCTTGAACCGTGCGATATGGTGATTTTAAATTTAACCTTACAGTTTTTACCCGCTGCCGATAGGGTGGCGGTATTAGAGAAAATTTACGCGGCATTAAGTGAGGGCGGCATACTGGTAGTAACGGAGAAAACTCACGCTTTTGATGAGCAATACGATGCGTGGCTGGTTGAGCGTTATTATGATTTTAAACGTGCCAACGGTTATACTGAAATGGAAATCAGTGGCAAGCGTAACGCGCTAGAAAACGTCCTTATTACTGATACTTTAGCTCAGCACCATACGCGTTTGTCAGATGTTGGTTTTCAGCGTCATTTAACGTGGTTTCAGTTTTTAAACTTTGTCTCTATTGTGGCGTTTAAATAAGGTTTATGTCGGGAGCCAATCTCGCTTTTTCTTGCCACTATGTATCGTGGTTTGGGTTATGCTTTTTGTAGGGTGCGCAAAGCTCACCAATTCAAAGACATAATTATTTATCGGTGCGCAAGGTGCACCCTACGTCTACTATTTTTGATCAATATGGTAATCCGTCTTTATGCTTAACGACACTATTATTCACGCCGAGCGCGAACTGTACTTAACTTTATTGACGCTTGCTCAAACGCATCCAAGCGCTTATGAGTGGCTTACAAAACTACCCACTTGGTTAAATGACATTAAAGATAAAGCCAACTACGCCCATGCGCCTGCTTATCAAGCATCGGTCGCTCGTTTGCCAACACCGAACGTCGATAATGTCGATCTGGACGGTGATGTATTGACGATTAATACGCCGCTTACTGATTCTGAACGTAAACAAACAGTTGCGCTATTAAAGCAACTCATGCCATGGCGCAAAGGGCCTTTTCAAATTGGTAGTAGCCAAAATAAAGAAACGCAAGCCGAGCCAATTTTCATCGACACCGAATGGCATAGTGATTGGAAGTGGCAACGAGTGGCACCGCATTTAAGCACATTAAAAGGTCGGCGTGTATTGGATGTCGGTGGCGGCTCCGGTTATCATGGCTGGCGTATGGCAGGAGCAGGGGCGGACACGGTTATTATTATTGATCCGTCATGCCTATTTTACCATCAGTTTATGGCGATTCGTCATTTCGTCGGGGCAGCAGATGCTCATGAGACAGGTCGTTATCGTACCCATTATATTCCCGTGCCACTCGAAGCATTGCCTGAGCATAGCCAGTTATTTGATACGGTGTTCAGTATGGGTGTGCTCTATCATCGCCAGTCGCCCTTTGAGCATCTGCAACAGCTGAAAGGACAATTAATAAAAGGTGGCGAGCTGGTGCTTGAGACTCTGGTTATTGAAGGTGATGCCAATACCGTACTTGTCCCTCATGACCGTTATGCGCAGATGAATAACGTATACTTTTTGCCATCGGTGGCGGCATTGATTGGCTGGCTAGAAAAAGCTGGGTTTACAGAGGTGCGCTGTGTCGATGTCGCTGTGACCTCGACTGAGGAGCAGCGTAAAACCGAGTGGATGACCTATCATTCGTTAGCAGATTTCTTAAATCCTAATGATTCAACAAAGACCATTGAAGGCTATCCAGCTCCCATGCGTGCGACCTTGATTGCCAGAAAATAGCATTTATGACGGTAGGCGGTCATAAAAACAAGGAAGAGACATTATGAAAACAAGGTGTAATGGACATTATTCATGCTGTCATAGGGTCTAACGCTATATACTGTCTAT
>NZ_RRYW01000268.1 GCF_014861365.1 Psychrobacter sp. FME6 | reverse complement strand
AAAACTCACCGACCAGTTCCATGCAAATAATCTCAGGATCACTCAGCTTTGGCGCGTAACCTGCCCCTCGCAAGGGTTTAGTGACGACTATTTTGTAATATTGCTCTACCATTAAATAGATATTGATGATAAATTCGGCTATGGGCATCTCATGACTCCGTTGTATTCTTGGTCGAAAACAATAGATTAGTGAGATGCTCTTCTTTTTTCAATCACTTTCGATGTTGAGAGTGGGGTTAGTAGTAATCCCCCTATGGCAGGATAGTTGTCACCCCTAAAGAATAATCCAAATGGGGGTAATG
>NZ_RRYW01000005.1 GCF_014861365.1 Psychrobacter sp. FME6 | reverse complement strand
TACAAAGGGTACGAGCAAGAGATTTATGGCATTTGTCTCATCGATTGATTCGTAAGATTCTGTCGCATAATCTATGCTTTGTACTCAACAAAAAACTTGGTAACCCGCCTCTTCAGTTTGAGTTGCTTATTTCAAGTTGAGAGTGGGGTTATTTATCCTATTCAGTAATATAGCGTGCCGCCTCATCAAGCGAGACGCTAACCAAAGTAGAAATACCCGCATTTGGCATGGTGATGCCTTTAAGCTCATCAGCAATCTGCATCGTCAATTTATTGTGACTGATAAAGATAAATTGCAAATCATCTGCCAACTCATGAATCAAACTGGTAAAACGCGCAACATTGGCATCGTCGAGCGGTGCATCGACTTCATCAAGCACACAAAACGGGGCTGGATGCTGCTTAAATATCGCAAAAATCAAACTCAGCGCGGTTAGAGTTTTTTCACCGCCTGACAGTACAGCGAGGCGACTATTACGTTTGCCTTTTGGTTGTGCCATCAAGGTCAGTCCTGCCCGCCACTGCTCCGTTTTTGGGGTATTATCTGGCATATCGTCAGTACTGAGCGTTAGACTGGCTTGCCCACCGCCAAAAACCTTGGCAAATAAATTGGCAAGCTCATTATTGACCGCATCGAGCGTCTGCGTAAACAGCGTCTTGGTAGTTTCATCAATCGAGGCAATCGCTTCGGTCAACGTCTGCATACTAGCGGCAATGTCTGTGGTCTGCTGCGCTAGTGGCTCTAAGCGCTCATTAACTTCTGCCAACTCTGCCACTGCCGCCAGATTGACCGCGCCAATTTTACCTAATTGCTGCTCAAGTTTGCTACGCTCCGACTCAAGCTCAGCGATTTTATCTGGACGCACACGGCGATCATGCGCGATAAAATCAGCCAATAGGTTTGAGACATTCATGGTTTGTTGCGGTTGCTGCGATATGTCCGATTGCGCTTTATATTTATGACTTACCTTATAGTAAGCATCTAGCGCTTCTTGCGTATGGCTACTGGCATCATCCAACCTTGCGGCGCTTAATGCCAGCTCAGTACTATGCTGAGCAAGCTCGCTTTGCTGGGTTTGCAATGACTGTTGCAGCGTATCTAATTCCGTCTGCTGCTGCGCATAATCTTGTTTAAGCACGTTCAATGCGGTCTCGCGCGTCGTCAATAACGTCTGCTGCTCATCGCGCGCGGTTTGTGCGCTTTGTAATGCCGCTTGTAGTGCTGGCAGCTTATTTTGCTGTTGCTCATACTTTGTCTGTAAACTCTGCTCGCTTTCGAGCGACTTATCATATTGCGTACTTGCCCGCGCAAGACTGCTGACACTGTGTTCAAGACGAATGTCACTTTGCTGAATACGCAGTTGTAATGCCTGCCAAGCGTCATCATCCGCTTGTCGTGTGCGAGCGAGCTCACTACGCTCAGTTTGCAATTGCTGACTTGTCGTACGAGCATCCGCTATTTTTGGCGTCAGTGCGGTGATCTCACTTTGAATATGCTGCTGTTCATCATTAAGTGTCTGTAGCTCTTGTGCCAGTTCTTGCTGCTCTTGTTCAAGGGCTTCTTTATCAGTATTTAGACGCTGGCTATCTGCTTGCAGGCGTTCAACGTTAGCGCGCTGAGTAGTAAGTTGCTGCTGGTATTGATGCTTATCGCGGGTTAGTTGCTGCGCTTGAGCGCGGGTTTCTTCTACATTGACCGTCAGCGCATCATAGTCATGCTGATTTTTAGTAATGGCTTTTTGTTGGTGTTGTATTTTTAATTCAATGTCATCAAGCAATTCTTCTAGCGCTTGTAGACGCGTACGCTGCTGTAAACGCTGGGTCAAAAACTGACTACTGCTATCATTTTGACCATTTTGCGCGCCAGCAAACTTGCTTAAATTGATTGTACCTTGACGACTGATAAGCCAACCATCAGTTGTGAGCAAAATAGCTGATGATGGCAATACTTTTAATATTTCGGCAAGCTCATTGTGAGACTGTTGACTGATCTCCTCAGGTTGGGCGATATATAAATAGCACTGCTGCCAAAGCACTAACGTTGGTAGCGTAATCAGCTCTGTTAAAGGCAGAACTTTATCAACCAAGTTATCTGGTAAATCACCAATAAACAGCTCTGCATTCACGTAATTTTGTTTAGCAGATAACAATAAGCTATAACCATTTGTTATTGATGACTTACCTTCTGTATTAGTGTGCTTCTTTTGTACAATCTGGTTTTGCGCTGTCTGATAAATAAACAAGTCGGTTAAGTCAGGCTCAAGCACCTGCCATAAGCTGTGCGTTTTCTCAGAGTCAGCACGCGCGTTATTAACGCTTAGTTGATGGGTTTGATTTGAGATTAGCACATGGCTATCTAACCATAACGCCAATACGCTATCGAGTAGTGCTGCGTGCTCACGTCCTTTTGCGCTTAACTCAATCTGTTCACGTAAAGTTGCAACAGCCAAGTCGTGAGCGTTATTGGCAGCATTTCTTTCTAATTCAGTTTGCCCATTAATAGGCTGTTGAGGTTTTGGCGTCGGCTTCAGATGCAATATCTGGTGCAGAGTATCGTATTCACTTGCCAATACGGCGTGGCGTTTTTCAGACTCATTTAATTCGCGCTGCTGCGTATTCAAACGCTGCTGCAAATCATGGGCTTGCGGTTGTAGCTCTGCTAATCGCTCATCGATGCTGTCTTGTTGGCGCTCAATCTGCTGCAATTGCTTATTCAGCTCAGCAACCTGCGTCTCTAAGGTCTGCTGTAAATGGTTCGCATCAATTTTTTCGCGCCCATCAGTACCATTATTAGTATCAATAGGTGATAGTGATTGTTGTAATTGCTGCCACAAATCCTGCCAATTTTGCTGGCGACGTTGCCATTTCTCCTGGCTTTGCTGCTGACGTTTTTGGGCTTGATGATTAATGGCTTGCTGTTGCTCGAGCGAGCGAGCCTTATCTTGTAAACGCGACAACTGGTTTTGCGCGTCATGGTAGGCACGCTGCAATGGTTGCTCATTGCCTTTATACGTCTCACGTTTACCGCCTAACTCGCTAAGCTGTGGACGCAAAGCTGCTAATGACTCTTGCTGCTCAATCTGCTCAGCCTTTAAGCGCTCAATCTCTTTGCTTGCTTGCTCGCGCTGCTGATATAAGCTCGCAAGCTGCTGCTCGATGGCGTGCAGCTGGGACTTTGCGTCACTTAGTTGATGCTCTGCTTGTTGATAGCTTAATTGCTGCTGATAATGGCTACTTTGGGCATCGTCTTTGAGCCATTGCTCTTGATTGATGTGGGCAGCCAACTTATCTTGCTGAGTTTTTAGCGTCTCGTAACTCGCTTGCAGGGTGGCGACTTCGGCGGCGATACGCTCATGGGCTAATTTTTGCTGCTGCTGGTTATGTTTGGCTTGATATAACTGCTGAATGGAAAGCTGTTGCTTGATATCAGCCAGTGTTAGCGCTAACGCTTCATAACGTTTAGCGCTGGCTGCTTGCTTGGACAGTCGCCTTTGTTGGCTGACCAATTCGCTTTGCATATCATGCAGACGTGCTAAATTATCTTGAGTTTTCTCAAGCTTCTTTTGGGTTTCTTCACGGCGCGCTTGATAGCGCGACACTCCCGCTGCTTCTTCGATAAACTCTCGCAGCTGCATCGGATTGGAATCTACAATTCGCCCAATCATGCCCTGCTCGATGACTGCATAACTGCGTGCACCAAGGCCAGTGCCCAAGAATACATCGACGACATCACGGCGACGACAGCGGGTACCATTGATAAAGTAATCTGAGCGCCCCTCTTTATTTACCTGACGACGGACGGATAGCTCTTGATAGAGATTGAACTCGTGGCGAATACCCGTCTGCTCATCTTGGGTATGCTCAAAAGTTAGCTCGACACTAGCGACACTTTTGGCCGTTTTATCTTGCGTACCAGCGAAGATGACATCACTCATCGCCCCGCCGCGTAATTGCTTAGCAGAGGTTTCGCCCAGCACCCAGCGAATGGCATCAATAACGTTAGATTTGCCACAGCCGTTCGGTCCGACAATGGCGGTAATGCCATGTCGAAAGGTAAAAGTCGTAGGATTGGCAAAGGATTTAAAGCCTGCCAGCTTGAGAGATTTTAGACGCATGAAGAATCAGTAAACTTAGCAAAAACAGGCGGCTATTCTACCTGATATTGTGGTGGGTTTTTAGGGTTTTAGAGGGTTAAGTAATAGTAATACATAGCATTTATTACTATTACTACTAACCTTCATTTAATTACCATTGATTAACTCTCAGATAATAGGATTTTATCTATGGTTTGTTGGTTAGGGTTTTCGACCTGACTACCTTGTTTATCGAACCAAATTTCTTCATCCTGGTAAGTCACAGAAACGACTCCGTTGCTAAAATCCCCGACGAAATCATAATTTAAAGGGACAATTATATTACCTGACTTGTCTATAAAACCACGCGTATCTTTTTGCATCACTCCAGCTAAGCCATCGCTGAACTCATCAGCATAGTCGTAAATCAAAGGAATGACGATATTGCCTAATACGTCAATATAACCATACTTACCATTACTTTCTACAGCGGCCAAACCTTCTTTAAATATATTTATCCAATCAAAATCATTGGATACGATAAATTTCTCGTTTTTATCAATATAACCCCACTTACCATCTTGTTTCACTGCTGCCAACCCTAAGTTGAAGCTATTAGCTTCTTGATACTTAGGCTCAATTATCATCTGTCCTTGTTTATCAATAAAGCCCCATTTGCCCTCTAATTGCACAGCGGCTAAATCCTCTTCAAAGCTCATAGCATCTTCATACTTAAAGGCTATGATTGTTTTCCCTAATGAATCAATAAAGCCCCATTTACCATTTTTTTTGACAACGGCTAAACCACCAGAGAAATCATCACCACAACTGTAAATCATAGGAATAACAAGCTTGCCTTTTTCATCAATAAAGCCAAAACTTTCACAATCATCGTCGTCGGAATTATACAATTTATCAGAATCAATGTTGAATACTAGGGCCAAACCTTCTTGTGGAAGCATGATATCGTCGTAAGGTAGGCATAAAAAAATATTTTCTTTGTTATCAATAAGACTATGCTTCCCCATATGTCTAACGATTCTAAACTCATCATTAAACTTATGAATGATAGGCTGTTGAATTCTTGGTTTAGCTCTCTCTTTATAATACCGATTAGCAAACAACTTTAAAAAAGTTGGAAAATTTAAATAGAGAAATTCAATAAAGTGTTTTTTGATTGACATAACAAGACTCTAAATTTAATAGCTCGAATATTAAGGTTTAGTTAAATCACCCCAATTCCACTTAACAATAACTGCCCGCCCGCAAATAGCAGGAGCACGCCAAATGCACGTTTGAGCGTCAGCGCAGGTAAGACATGGGCAAGCTTGGCTCCGACTTTTGCCATCGCAAAACTGACCACTGAAATACATAAAAATCCTGAAATATGCACAAAGCCTATCGTGCCCTCAGGTAGATTAGCGACATCTTGACCGAACCATGCAAACCCTGCCGCGCCCGCCAGTGCAATCGGTAGACCGCAAGCGGCAGACGTCCCGACCGATTGCTTCATCGACAGTCCTGCCCAGTTTAAAAACGGTACGGTCAAACTGCCACCGCCAATCCCAAAAATAGATGACGCCATACCGATGCCAGTACCCGCCCCAAACTGTACGCCAGTAGATGGCAATGGTTTACCGAGCTGCTCTTTATTGGATAAGAACAACATTTTTAAGGCGACTAATAGTGCGCCAACACCGATAAGCGCTTGCAACACTTTGCCATCAATCATATCTGCGACGCCCGCGCCGACCAGACTGCCAATGACTAGACCCAATGCCATTTTTCGCCAGACTTCCCAGCGCACCCCGCCGCGCTTATTATGCGCCGTAAGTGAGCTGATTGAGGTCACTACAATGGTCGCAAGCGAGGTGCCAATGGCCAAATGGGTGACCACTTCTGGTGAAAAATCATACGCGGTAAAAATCCACACCAATGCTGGGACGATAATCATACCGCCACCGACCCCAAACAGACCCGCACTAACGCCAGCAAATGCTCCTGCAATCACAAACCATACATATAACATCATTCAATCAGCCTTTTATAATGCATCTCTTTCATCAAATTATTTATTTTGTTATCACTTATATAACACATTTTTAATTGCATTTGCCAAATCATAAACTGATCTTTATGCTGTCTATTTGATCCTGTTTATTAGCGACAGTTTTTATTAGCAACAGTCGCTCAGTATATCAAAGATTTCCAATGCTACATTTGCTCCCTTAACTACATCGACCAAACTTATGCCAACACTCGCCCATTTATCTGACGGCCTACCTCATTCGTTAGTGCTCGATCATTTGCCTGAACTCAACCATCGCCACCTTATTAGTAGCGGCTCTACCAATAGCCAGCTGATAGCAGACGTGCAGAATGGCACGCTCAATGCTGCTGAAATGCATCTATTGACTGCAGAAACCCAAAGCGCAGGACGTGGGCAACATGGGCGCTCGTGGCAGTCACCGCGTGGCAATGTTTATCTGTCGTTATATTATCCAGTGCATATGCCGATTAGCGGTTTATTGTCGTTAATTATCGGCGTTGAATTGGCTAAAATGCCAGTTATTCAAGTGCTAAATGAGCAACTGTGTGCACAAGGATTGACACCTATCGGGGTAAAATGGGCAAACGATTTAGGTTTTTATTCGCATCATTCTGCATTGAACTTATCTGAAAAAGAGACACATAAAAAAGCAAACCAAACCCTGCCTTTTCATAAGCTTGCAGGTATTTTGATAGAACCAGTCACCCAAGCTGGCAAGCTGGTTGGCGTAGTGATGGGCGTGGGTCTCAATGTACAAGCGACGCCGAAACTCACCGCGCAAACCTGTGAAGGCATGAGCTATCAAGCGATTAGCTTACAGGATATCGAGCGGATACTGGAGCCAAAAGCACCAGCAAGCAGTCTACCAAGCTTACGCGAGCTTTATCAGCAAATGAGCAAGGCGTTAATGGCGGCGATGACACGTTTTGAGCATTTGGGCTTAGAGAAGCCCACTGGTCAAACCTATAATTTGGACAGCTTCTTAAAACAGTTTGACTCGATGGATGCATTGGCAGGACTACGCTTGCGTGTTACTCAAGAACATAACGGCAAAACAGATAGCATCACGGGTTATGCATGCGGTATCGATACACATGGATGTTTGCAATTACGCCAAGATAACGGTAATATTTCTGCGCTTTTTACTGGACGCATCGACGTTATTTATCAAGTTTAAACCGCTTACCTAACGAGCACTAAAAGTGAACCAAATATCAGCTTAATGGTTGAAAATCACGTCACTCTATATAAGGATATTTATGCTCTGGCTTGATCTTGGAAACACCCGCCTTAAATACTGGCTAACCGATGATATCGGACAGATAGTCTCGCATGATGCCAAGCAACATTTGCAAGCGCCTGCTGAATTATTAATGGGTCTGACCGATCGCTTTGAGCGTTATGCGCCTCATTTTATCGGGATCTCGTCGGTACTCGGCGACGACCTCAACATAAAAGTTTCAGAGACGCTCAGTCGCCTTGATATTCCGTTTGAGTTTGTCCATGTCGATGCCAAGCACGCCTTGATGAAGAGCGCTTATAATGATGAACAACTTGGCTGTGATCGCTGGCTACAAATGCTTGGCGCCGTAGATAAGACCAAACGCCAGTGTGTGATTGGCTGCGGTACAGCGGTAACGATTGATTTGATAGATCATGCTGAGCATTTGGGCGGTTATATTTTCCCTAGCATCTATCTACAACGCGAGTCGCTATTTTCTGGTACCAAGCAAATTACCATCTCTAATGGCACCTTTGATAGTGTCGCTCAAGGAACTACCACCAAAGATGCGGTACATCGCGGAATTATGCTGTCCATCGTTGGGGCTATAAATGAGGTTAGCACGCGCCATCCTAACTTTGAGATTATCATGACCGGTGGTGACGCTGCCATTATTGCCCAACACGTCAACCGTCCAGTCCGCCTTCGCGATGATTTATTATTAAATGGTTTGGCACGCTATTTTGACCATGAAAAACAGTCATAATAGTTTGGAATGTTTACCAAATAACAATAAAAAAGCAGGACGTTTTAAGCGCCCTGCTTTTTTTGGTTTGAGCAAACTATAAAGAAAACTCTTATCACCAATTAGTGTGCTCGATATTTAAATGTAATGGGTAAACTAGCCCTTCCTTTTACTGCTTTCCCTTTCAACAGAAATGGCATCAAACGTCCTGTCTGAACCTGTCTAGCAGCCCTTCTATCAAAACACTTATTACCACTACTTTTTTCGACATATATTTTGGTTATTTCACCTTGCTTATCAACCTGAAACCCCAATGTTACTTCGAACTTCTGTTCCCTCCTAATCTTAACAGGTTCCCCAGTTTCCTCATCTAAGCATCTGACTGATCGTTTATTAAAAGAAAATTTTGGCGGCTGTAACCAATTTGCGTCTCGACTAGAAAACTGAATCACTTTTTCTGAATCAGATAAATCAACTAACTCTGCCTGCGCTGGCGTCATACTTACTGTCAATGCAAACAGTGCAAGTAGGCTAGTTAACAAACTATAAGTACTGATAGCTTTTATATTGGTTAACAAGTGAAAGGCTGTATTAAAAACTGGCTTAATGTGTAATTTACTGATCATATAAAAGTCTTTTATCCAAATCATTAAAATGTGCCACGCTATTGGATACATAACGTAGCACATTTTTAGATTTTAGAGCAGATATTTTGGATAAAAGTTTACTATTAACCCAAAGATATCTACTTAGTCTCGTTAAATAACTCACGACCGACCAACATACGGCGAATCTCACTGGTACCCGCGCCAATCTCATATAGCTTGGCATCGCGCCAGTAACGACCAAGCGGATACTCGTTGGTATAGCCATTACCACCAAATATTTGGATGCCCTCGCCTGCCATCCAAGTGGCTTTTTCGGCACACCATAAAATCACACTGGCACAATCTTTACGTACTTCTCGGCTATGACCGGCACCACGTTTGTCTAGCATATCGAGGTTTTTGCCAACGGTATATAAGAAGCTGCGACCCGCTTGCAAGATAGTATACATGTCTGCGACTTTACCTTGAATGAGCTGGAATTCGCCAATCGCTTGTCCAAACTGCTTACGATCATGAATGTAGGGCACGACGTTATCCATTACTGCTTGCATGATGCCGATAGGACCTGCAGCCAATACCGCACGCTCGTAATCGAGACCGCTCATCAAGACTTTAACGCCTTCGTTTAAATTGCCCAAGATATTTTCACGGGGAATTTTGACATTGTTAAAGGTCATCTCACCGGTATGACTACCGCGCATGCCGAGCTTGTCGAGCTTTTGCGCGGTGCCAAAACCTTCCATGCCTTTTTCAACGATAAAAGCGGTCATGCCTTTAGCACCGAGCTCTGGATTGGTCTTGGCATAAACCACCATCACGTCGGCATCAGGACCATTGGTAATCCACATTTTGCTACCATTTAAAATATAGCTACCGTCTTTTTCTTCTGCTTTCAGTTTCATACTAACGACATCTGAGCCAGCGCCCGTTTCGCTCATTGCTAAAGCACCGATGAACTCGCCGCTGATAAGTTTTGGCAGATACTTTTGTTTTTGTGCTTCGCTACCATTACGTTTGAGCTGATTGATACATAGATTTGAATGCGCACCATAGCTCAGCGCCACTGATGCAGACGCACGGCTAATCTCTTCCATCGCCACCATATGCGCGACATAGCCCATATCAGAACCGCCATATTCTTCAGGAACAGTAATGCCATGTAGACCAAGATCGCCCATTTTTTGCCATAAATCCATGGGGAACTCATCACTACTGTCTATCTCGGCAGCACGCGGGGTGATTTCTTTTGCAGCAAACTGTTGTACCACATCGCGTAAGGCGTCGATATCTTCGCCAAGCTGAAAATTCAATCCAGGTAAACTCATAACCATTCCTTGTATTTTAATGTTTTAAATTTGAATTTTAATCTGTTTTTTAAAGCCACTATATTTTCTATACTGGTTTTGATGCCATAGTCAATTCAATTTGAAAGTGGTACAAGGCAACCGAGTGTAGATGTATATTTAATACCTCAAGCGAGGTTAACGCGGTAACACTTTTATAGTGGATTGACTATATTGGTTAAGACTGACGTTTATTAATCAATGCTCGTGCCACGTTTGAGCCGTTAACTCGCCCTAAAAACTCACTGATGCGCTCGCCTGCCACTACTAATTTCTCTAAATCGATACCAGTATTGATACCCATACCATGCAGCATGTAGACCACGTCTTCGGTGGCGACATTACCCGTTGCACCTTTGGCATATGGGCAGCCGCCAAGTCCAGCGACTGAGGTATCAAATTCGCTGACGCCCATTTGTAAGGCGGCTAAAGTATTACTTAGTGCTTGACCGTAAGTGTCATGAAAATGCCCAGATAGCATGGCAATATCAGCGTACTCCAATGCAGCTTGTAGCGCACGCTGTACTTTCAGCGGCGTGCCAACACCAATCGTATCCGCAATACCGATTTGCTCAGCGCCAATCTCAACTAATTTTTTAGTCACATACGCCACTTGGCTTGGGTCAATCTCACCTTCATAAGGGCAGCCGACGGTGCAAGAGATAACGCCGCGCACCTTGATGCCTTGCGCTTTTGCTGCAGCGGCAACGGGCGCGAAACGCTCAATGCTTTCATCAATACTGCAATTGATGTTCTTTTGGCTAAAGGTCTCACTGGCTGAGCCAAAGATGACGATTTCATCAGGGCGATGCAAAATAGCATTCTCAAAACCGCGCATATTCGGTACGAGTACCGAGTAACAAACGTCCGAGTGACGTGTCGGTGCAAGTGCTTCGAGCAGCGCACTATTATCACCCATCTGCGGTACCCATTTTGGCGAGACAAAACTGGTGGCTTCAAGTTTCTTTATACCTGCTGCAATTAAATCATCGATAAGTGCTTGCTTTACTGCCGTCGGCACCGTCATTGACTCGTTTTGTAAGCCATCGCGTGGACTGACATCGACGATGGTGACGTGCTTTGGATACGATATACTCATGCTAATCATCCTTTTTACTTATTCACCTTGTTATTACTCGTCTGTCCGCTATCAGCTTTCCGTATCGATACGCAACAGCTCATCACCATCAGCAACCGAGTCGCCCGCCGCAAATAATAACTCTGCCACCACGCCATCGGTTGGTGCTGTAATAGTATGCTCAATTTTCATCGCTTCAATGACAGCTAATGGCTCGCCTTCTTTGACCGTGTCGCCAACGGCTACTTTAAATGCCACTACCTGACCCGGCATCGGTGATTTCAAACTACCAACCGCAGCGCTATCTTCGCCGACGTGCGCCATGATATCGACCAGTGTAATTTCATCTCGTCCATTATCGGTAAAGACATAAACGGTTTCTTTATTTGTCCAACTTTGAACATTGACCCGTGCGCCCTCCAACCATAACGTATGATTATACGCGTCAATACTGTTATAGCTAACTTGACCTTCATAGACCATTTCTGTCTGGGCGGCTATATTAATATTGCTATTCTCTTCAGTATTGGCGATTTCTTTTTCAATGACCAGCGCAAAGCTACTGAGGCTATCGCTGCCTTTTTTGCTGTCTGAGCAATTAGCATTGTGCCAATTACTAATACGAGCGTTATAAGACTTCTCATCATAAACCAAGCTAAACGAGCGCGTATAATCGCTAAAGGCACGAAAGCCTATCGGTTTACTAAATGGGTCTGCACCTGTACTTTTCGCTGTTTGCGCTGCCGCTTCACTGGCAAGCTGCTGGGTAATAGCCGTCACTGCAAGCGTCGATAGCGCAAGCGGATGCTGATCAAACAACTCATCACGCTCACGTTCTATCAGCGCCGTATCAAGATTGGCTTGGCTAAATGATTCGGTATTTATAATATAACGTAAAAATGCCACGTTATTTGGCAGACCGACGATGCGCGTTTGTGCCAGTGCACGATCAAGTTTGGCCAATGCTTGCTCACGAGTGGGTGCATGGACGATAAGCTTGGCAATCATAGAGTCATAGAACGGGCTGATGACATCACCTTCGCGGACGCCATCGTCGATACGCACATCTGCGCTGTTTTTATTAATAACAAAAGTGCTATGCTCGGGCTTTTGATAGGTAAATAAAGTACCCGTCGCTGGTAGAAACCCATTGTCAGGATTTTCAGCACAAATACGTGCTTCAATCGCATGACCATTAATAGCCAAGTCTGCTTGTTTTTTAGGTAACGGCTGACCTGCTGCGACTAATAGCTGCCATTCAACCAAATCCACACCCGAAATGGCTTCACTAACGGGATGCTCAACTTGTAGACGAGTATTCATTTCCATAAAATAAAAGTTCATCGAGTCTTCGCGTTGTTCAACAATAAACTCAACTGTGCCAGCGCCTACATAATCAACGGCACGCGCCGCTTCAATCGCCGCTGTTCCCATCGCCTCACGCATAGCTGCATCGACACCGGGTGCGGGGGCTTCTTCTAGTACCTTTTGGTGGCGACGCTGTACTGAGCAATCGCGCTCAAACAGATGCACATAATTGCCATGCGTATCACCGAATACTTGGATTTCGATGTGACGTGGTTTTAGGGCATATTTTTCGACCAACACCTGATCATTACCAAAGCTGGTAATGGCTTCACGGCGACAGGATTCTAGTAACTCAATAAACTCGCTAGACTGCTCGACGATACGCATGCCCTTACCGCCGCCACCGGCACTGGCTTTAATCAATACCGGATAGCCAATACTATCAGCTTGCTGCTTCAAAAAATCCGCATCTTGATTGTCGCCGTGATAACCGGGTATCAGCGGTACGCCAGCCGCTTCCATCAAGCGTTTAGACTCCGACTTACCGCCCATGGCGCGAATAGCGTCTGCTGATGGACCGATAAAAACCAATCCTGCATCTTGACAAGCCTGCGCAAAATCTGCATTTTCACTCAAAAACCCATAACCTGGGTGAATCGCTTGTGCGCCAACATCGAGGGCAATCGCTATGATAGCATCGCCTTTAAGATAGCTGTCTTTTGGCGCAGAGCCACCCAAGTAAATCGCTTCATCACAGACCGCGACATGCTTAGCCTCACGATCAGCATCAGAGTAAACAGCGACGGTACTCACACCTAGACGCTTGGCAGTCGCAGCAACACGGCAGGCAATTTCACCACGGTTGGCGATTAGAATTTTAGAAAACATAACGATCCCTGTCTCTTGTGATTTTTATTATTAATCAGCTATCAGCCAATCAGGCTTACGCTTTTGCAAAAATGCTTGCACACCTTCTTTTCCTTGCTCTGACGAGCGGATATCGGCGATACCTTTAACCGTATCAGCGATTAATTCATCGGTAATATCTGCACCTGCGACGTCATGTAATAAACGCTTGCAGGTTTTGACCGCGTCAGGGCTGTTTTTGACCACTTTAGCGCAGAATGCTGCAACCGCACCATCAAGCGACTCTTCGCTGACGCGCTCATGCACAAAGCCGAGCTGACGCGCTTTTTTGGCATCAAAAACTTCAGCGCTGAGGAAGTAACGCTGCGATGCTCGTGCGCCCAATGCGCGTATCACATAAGGGCTGATAGTGGCAGGCGCTAATCCTAAACGGACTTCACTTAAACAGAAATTGGCTGTTTTGACAGCAATGGCTACATCGCAAACGGCAACCAAACCCATACCGCCTGCATACACATCCCCTTGGATAGCAGCAACCGTCGGTTTCGGACATTCATAAATAGTCTTCAGCATTTGTGCTAACTTATCCGCATCTGCTAGGTTTTCTTCATAGCTATAGTCTGCCATGGCCCGCATCCAATTAAGATCCGCACCTGCGCAAAACGCTTTCCCAGTAGCGGCTAAGACTATAACGCGTACGTCGTCATTAGCGCCAAGCGCCTTGAAAGTATCGGTCAACTCAGCAATCATCTCATCGTTAAAGGCATTACGTATCTCAGGGCGATTTAAGATTACCGTCGCCACATGCTGCTCAATATTAACCAATAGACTTTTATAGTTATTCAGATTTTGTTGCATAACTTTCTCTATATTTTATGTAAATACTTAAAAAACTCTGGATCAATCCATAATAATATTAATACAAGAAAACCGAGTACAAATCGTACTTCTTAAAAAGTTGTCGCAGCAGCCTCTTATAATGAAAAAAACTTATTATGGGCAGACATTAAAACTCTTACATTCTAAAGACACCAAAGCTTGTCCCTTCAATCGGGGCGTTATGAGCCGCACTAAGCGCTAATGCCAACACATTACGGGTATCAGCAGGATCAATCACCCCGTCATCCCATAAACGAGCCGTGGCATAATAAGGGTGACCTTGCTCTTCGTACATCTCACGTATTGGCGCTTTAAATGCCGCTTCGTCTTCGTCGCTCCACGCTTCGCCTTTACGGTCAAAGTTATCACGCTTGACCGTTGCCAAGACCGACGCTGCTTGCTCGCCGCCCATCACAGAAATTCGCGCACTTGGCCACATCCATAAGAAGCGCGGACTATAAGCACGGCCACACATGCCGTAGTTACCCGCACCAAATGAGCCACCAACGATGACAGTAAATTTTGGCACTTTAGCATTCGCCACCGCCATTACCATCTTGGCGCCATGACGAGCGATACCTTCGTTTTCATATTTACGACCGACCATAAAGCCGGTGATATTTTGTAGGAATACCAATGGAATTTTGCGTTTACAGCACAGCTCAATAAAATGCGTACCTTTTTGCGCTGATTCACTAAATAAAATACCGTTATTGGCAATAATCCCCACTGGCATGCCTTCGATATGGGCGAATCCACAAACCAGCGTGGTGCCAAAACGCGCTTTAAACTCATCAAAGGCGCTGTCATCGACGATACGAGCAATGATTTCTTTAATATCGAACGGCTTACGTTTATCGGTTGGAATAATTCCGTATAATTCTTTGGCATCATAACGTGGTGGAAGCGGCTCGATTTGATTCGGAATGTGCTTAGCAGGACGATTTAAATGACTGACGATATTACGGGCGATTGATAATGCATGCGTATCGTTTTGCGCCAAATGATCAACCACGCCTGACAGACGGGTATGGACATCACCGCCTCCCAAATCTTCTGCTGTAACTTCTTCGCCGGTTGCGGCTTTTACCAATGGCGGACCACCCAAAAAGATGGTTCCTTGGTCTTTGACAATAATAGACTCATCACTCATCGCTGGTACATAAGCGCCGCCTGCCGTACAGCTACCCATTACCACGGCGATTTGTGGAATACCAGCGGCACTAAGATTGGCTTGATTAAAGAAGATACGCCCGAAATGCTCTTTATCTGGGAATACCTCATCTTGATTGGGCAAGTTTGCACCACCAGAATCAACCAAGTAAACACACGGCAAATGATTTTCTTGGGCAATTTCCTGCGCACGTAAATGTTTCTTGACCGTCATGGGAAAGTAAGTACCGCCCTTAACGGTGGCGTCATTACAGACAATCATACACTCGGTGCCGTTAATGCGGCCGATACCAGCAATCACGCCAGCCGCTGGAATATCTTCACCATACATGTCATGCGCTGCCATTGGCGCCACTTCTAAAAATGATGTACCAACATCCAGCAAACGCTCGACACGCTCGCGAGGTAAGAGTTTGCCTCGCGCTAAATGCTTGGCTCTCGCACGCTCGGAGCCACCTTGGGCAACTTTACGCAAGTGACCATATAAGTCATCAACCACTTCTTGCATAGCGGCACTGTTTTGCTGAAATTCAGCGGCGTTTGGACTCAATTTACTGGTTATAATAGCGCTCATGATATCCCTTTTCTTTGATGCGTAAATGCGAGTAGCTTGTTATGCGAATTATTCTAACTACTGGTTATTTTATTATTTACTCGTGTTCGTATAGTCATTTCGATTTACAATCGATACAGCGAGATTTGGGTGAATTTTTTGCAGCCTCTGTCGGCGTAGGCACAGCAAGCCAGAAAAATCCATACGAATCTCGCGTCATAACATAACGTATTTATTTCATTTGGTATCAACTATAACTTTTAATAAACTAGACATAATAGTTAAATTAACTATAAGCCCAACTCTTCTTTCATCTGCTCAATGATTTTATATTTCTGAATTTTACCAGTGATGGTCATCGGGTATTCGGTGACGAAACGATAATAGGTCGGCACTTTATAATGGGCAATATGCTCACTACAGAACTGACGCACTTCTTCTTCGGTCAAGCAGCCCTCTTCTCTAGGAATAATCCAAGCAGCCAGCACTTCGCCATACCGCTTATCTGGTATACCTACAATTTGCACGTCACGGATTTTAGGATGACGGTATAGATAGTTCTCGACTTCTACTGGATAGATATTTTCACCGCCGCGGATGACCATATCTTTACTACGACCGACGACTTTGACATAGCCGTCCTCATCCATCGTTGCCAAATCACCCGTATGCATCCAGCCATCTTGAATCGCTTCGCGGGTTTTAAAGCGACTGCCCCAATAGCCTTTCATCACTGAATAACCACGTGTGAGTAGCTCGCCAGTTTCACCTAACGCTACAATCTCGCCAGACTCGATATCGACGACTTTAACTTCGAGCGCCGGCTGCACCAGTCCTACGGTCGAGACCTGTTTATCTAAAGGCGTATGTTCATTGGTCTGACAAGAAACTGGACTGGTTTCGGTCATTCCATAAGCAATGGTGACCTCTTTCATATGCATCTCATCGATGACGCGGCGCATCACCTCAATCGGGCAGCTAGAGCCGGCCATAATGCCAGTACGCAAGGTCGATAAATCAAAGTTTTTAAATTCAGGATGGTCGAGTTCGGCGATAAACATTGTTGGCACGCCATGGAGACCTGTACACTTTTCTTCTTCGACTGCTTTTAATACTGACAATGGCTCAAAACCATCGTTCGGATAAACGATACAACCGCCATGTGTCAGTATTGCTAAGTTACCGAGCACCATACCAAAGCAATGATATAACGGTACGGGAATACACAGCCTATCTTTTTCAGTGAGATTCATCGCCTCACCGATAAAGTAGCCATTATTAAGGATATTACGATGGCTTAACGTTGCGCCTTTTGGCGTGCCCGTCGTACCGCTAGTGAATTGAACATTGATAGCATCGGTATTTTTAAGCTGCGCCTGACGCTCCGCCACTCGTGGATCGTTGGCATCACCTTCAGCCATCCATGCAGAAAACTTCTGCATAAAGTGAAATTCTTCATCAGAATCTGGCTCGTCAATCCAAATGATACGCTCAATCGTTGGAATCTCGACCAAATCAAGCTGGGTATAGTCTTTATGATAAATCTCAGGACATAATTCACGGATTAATTGTGCATAATCACTGGTTTTAAAATGACGCATCAGCACCAACGCTGAGCAGCCCAATTTATTCAGCGCATATTGCAATTCAAAAGTACGGTAGGCAGGATTGATATTGACAAGAATGATGCCAATCTTTGCGGTCGCCAGTTGCATGAGTAGCCATTCGGCATTGTTATGCGACCAGATACCGATACGATCGCCAATCTCAAGCCCCATTTCAATCATGCTGCTGGCGAGTTGATTAACTTGCTGTTGCAGCTCACGATAGGTCCAACGGATGTTTTGGTGACGGACGACCAGCGCTTCACGCTCAGGATATTTAAAAACAATGGCATCAAAAAAATCACCAATTGTTGCTTCAATCAGTGGGACGTCAGGGCCTGTGTCATAGCTTTGGGTGAGTGGCGCGTTTGACGAGCGAGCGCCCATATTGATACTAGGAATATTATTAAGAATGCTATCGAAGTCAATAGTTTGGGTCATAACGAGTCCTTTCGTTTTACTTTTTATGGCACGTATAAATTGTGCTTATTAATCGCCTGTAGACAAGTCCTTCTTCCTTGAATAGGTCTTACATCGTGTGAACTACTATAACGCTATCAATGAAAGCCTGTCAATCACAGCAATACAATATGTATCATTTAATTAAGTTATAGAAATAACTACTCTATAAAAGATACCATAAAAACATGGCAAACATTTGACACAAAAAAGCCAGTCAGGCATTTACTGCACGGCTGGCTTTTTGATGAGAATGGCGGTAATAAAAATTGAGAATCAAGCTTTAGATCTATTATTATAATTAAACTATACTTGATTAACCTTAAAGCGTACAGTGCTATTGCTATAAATTTTTCGCAGCCTCTGTCACGCTTGCGAACAGCAAGCTAGAAAGAAATTCTAGCAGTAGCACGTTAATGTGAATGATTCTTTTTTATTTAGACCTGGCTATACAAATTCTGGATATAGACACGGTTTAATCTTGCAACGATTAGACTTTAACCGTTGGCGGTGCTTTAATCGTTACCGTCGCACTGACTTCATTGTTATCATCGAGCAAGTCCATGATAAGCTCATCATCATTTTCACTGCTCACTTGCCAGTTACCAGAAGCTTGCGGCACACCTGTTGCCATGACCGATATTGCTTTGTTTTTTAGACGAATCATCGGCGGTTTATGCTCATAGCCGCTATGTTCTAAACCTAAGATATCATCAGCAATGGTCGCTGCCTGCGCGCGTAACGGGGCCACATAACGGCAAGCAACACCATTAATCGACATACAATCACCGATGGCATAAATATTATCGGTGTTGGTACGCAGCGTCGGCGCATCAACTACGATACCAGTACGGCGATCAAACTCGACTCCTGCCGCTGTTGGCAATTTACCATCGACCGTCAAACCCGTACTGGCAATCATATGGTCGACAATCAATGGCTCTGTTTGTATAGTTGACTTAGCAGCGCTATCTTCTGAATCAGAGTGAAGCGGCTCATAGCTGACTTGCAACTTTTCACCATGGTTACCATCACTGATACGAATAACATCTGTTACCTGATAGCCGCCCAAAAAGTTAATCCCTTGCGATTTCACTGCTTGGGCAATACGCGCAGTGGCTTTTGCTGGCAGCATTTGTGATAGCGGCGCATCATTTAAATCAATCAATGTTACTTGATGACCCGCTTTTAATAAATCCTCGGCAATCTCAGTACCCACCATGCCTGCACCAACAATAGCCACATGCTGGCTACCTGCTGCTAGCTTTTCTTGTAATTGCCCAAAGCGCTCGATATGGTTGACATGCCAAACCAAATCTTCTGGTAGGCTTTGGGGAAAAATAGGATGCGCACCCATCGCCAGTACCAGCTTGTCATAGCTGATCGTTGCGTAATTGGTATAAACAGGATCTGAGCGCAGCGCCGAGACAAGCTGTAATTGTTGCGTGGCAGCATCAATATCCGTCACCTGCGTATTGGCCAGTAGGGTTACTTGCGCGGCTTTTGCAGCATCAATACCAGTCGCTCGCACCAAATCTGCCGCGCTTTTCTTTTGGCTAATCGCCATGGTTAGCATGGGCTTGTGATAACGGTCGCCATCATCTGTTGTGATTAAAGTAATCGGAATGTCTTTATCTTTAGCACGAATGGCATCAATAACATGCCAGCCTGCCAAACCTGCCCCAATGATAACAATGCCTTGTTTAGACTCTTTCGACTCTTTCGACATGGATGATGGGGATGTGGTTGATGGTAATATAGTTTCTGCGCTCATATTGGCTCCAATATAGACGGGGGATTGTTTTCATTTTGGGATAATTGACCGCCATTATATCAGTATACACACAGTCACTGACATTAACAGGATTGTTAAATCGATAAATCAATGACCAAAAAAAGCGCCTAAAAATAGACGCTTTTGATAAATTAATCTTAAATGCTATCTTTAATGATTCAAAATTTTTGATAAGAACATTTGCGCGCGGTCACTTTTTGCACCTTCAAAGAACTCATCCTTACTACAGTTCTCAACGATATGCCCCTCATCCATAAAGATAATACGGTTGGCGACCTGACTGGCAAAGCCCATCTCATGAGTCACACACATCATGGTCATGCCATCGCGGGTCAGCTCGACCATGACATCAAGCACCTCCTGAATCATCTCTGGATCAAGCGCCGAGGTTGGTTCATCAAACAGCATGGCGACTGGGTCCATCGCAAGCGCGCGAGCAATCGCTACCCGCTGCTGCTGACCGCCAGACAGCTCAGCGGGATACTTCGCTGCCTGTACTGTGAGTCCGACACGGTCTAGATAAGCCATGGCCTTTTGCTTAGCCTCAGACTCTTTACGGCCCAATACTTTGACTTGGGCGACCGTCAGGTTATCAATAATCGTTAGATGCGGAAACAGCTCAAAATGCTGAAACACCATACCGACACTGCTGCGGAGTTTGGGTAAATTGGTCTTTGCTGCGCCAACAGAGATACCGTTGACCAAGATTTCACCTTTTTTAAAAGGTTCCAGTCCATTGACTGTCTTGATCAAGGTCGACTTACCGCTACCCGATGGACCACAAACGACTACCACATCGCCTTTGTGCACATGCGCGGTACAGTCAGTCAGTACTTGAAAATCGCCATACCACTTGCTGACATCAGTCATTTTAATGACCATCTCATCACTAGCATGACCATTATCGGTGACCAGTCCGCCAAAGGCATTTAGGTACGTATCAGCATTGCTCATCACTGGCTCCTAACCACATTATTTTCGACAATATTTATTAAATAAAGCTTCTAAAGCGAAATATTTTTAAAGATACTTTTATTATTAAAATCTAAAACTATAGTTGGTTCTAAATAAAACAGATACATTATGATATGACGCAGAACTGGTATAAATTTTTCTTGCTTGCTGTGTCTACGCTGACAGAGGCTGCAAAAAATGTATACCAGTCCCGCTGTACCGCTTTTATATTGAACTTACTATATTAAAATCTGAAACGCTTTTGCAATTGCTGCACGCCAATCGACGCGCTTAAACTAATGACAAAATAAACAGCACCCGCCCCTAAGATATAAGGCGTTAATAAACCCATTAACTCACCACGAACATAGGCGGCACGGAAAAAGTCCGTCAAACCGATGGCAAAGACCAGGGTCGTATCTTGAAATAAAATAATACATTGCTGCAAAATTAATGGCAGCATCTTACGAAATGCTTGCGGCAAAATAACCAAACGCATGGTCTGCCCATAGGTCATGCCCAGCGCTTTCGCTGCATTGACCTGCCCACTACCAATCGACTGAATACCAGCGCGCACCACCTCTGAAAAATAAGCCGCCTCAAACATCATAAAAGCGACCACACACGAGGTAAAAGCAGTATCAAGTTGCAGATACTTACCGGCTATCCAAAAATAAATCATCGGTACAGCAAAATAAAACCACAGCAATACCAGTAATAGCGGGACTGAGCGGAAGTAATTGACGTATAGCTTGGCAGGAATTTCTAACGCCTTGATACCAGATAAGCGCATCAACGCCAATACCGTACCCAAACTAATACCACCAAGAATGGCCAAAAACAATACTTTTAGAGTGGTAATCATGCCACCCATCAAACCTGGATAAGCCGTTGCAAGCTCAGTCATCATATTCATTTCTGACTCCCTGCAATAAGCCCAGGCACGCGCAATTTACGCTCGATTAATCCCATAATAGCTATCAACGACAGATTAAATACCAAATAAATAATGGTCGCATAGGTATAAATTTCGAGGCTGTTTTGGGTATATTCACTGATGGTTTTGGTCTGGCTAATCAGCTCCATGACCCCGACCAAAGACGCCACCGACGCGTTTTTAAAACAGTTGGTCAGCTCTGAGCTAAGCGGGGGAAGAATAACGCGAAACGCTTGTGGTAACAGCACTTCTTTATAAGCTTGTGGAATACTGAATCCCAGCGCATAGGCGGCATTGATTTGCCCTTCAGGCAACGATTCGATACCAGTACGTACTTGCTCGACAATACGCGCCGCGGTAAATAAGCCAAGACCAATACTCGCTGATAGCATGGCGGAGGTATTTGGAGACAAGTCTTTATACCACCACTCTTGAATCGTCGGCGTGAGCCAACCAGGGGCAATATAAAACCAAAAAAATAGTTGAACAAGCAAAGGAATATTACGAAAAAAAGTCACATAAGCCGTACCAATTGCACGGGCGGCTTTATTGGGTAAGGTGCGCATGATGCCAAACACAGTACCCACGACCATGGCTATAGCCCAGGCTATACTACCAATCAATAGTAACCAGCCAAGACCCGTAATCATCCAATGGAGATAAAGCTCGTTACCGATACCCGTTTGCTCAAAGAGCACACCCCAGTTCCAGCTATAATTCATGGTCGTCTCTCCGAACAACGGTTAAAAAGCCTACGTGCGCAGACAGACATTGATCTCAGTCGGCACGCGTAAGCAAGCTATGCTAAAAAACAACCATTATTCTGCCGTCGCAACTTTCGGCTGAGTACCATCATGTGGATTGGCAATCAGGGCTTTTAAGTTGTCAGACATCTCAAAGTTTAGATTGACGTTTTTTGGTGGAATTGGGTTTAAGAACCATTTGTCATAGATGGCATTGATTTCGCCTGACTTAAAGACATTGGCTAACGCTTCATCAACGACCGCTTTGAATTCAGGGTCATCCTTACGCATCATACAACCATAAATCTCAAACGATTGTGGTTCACCAACGATGACCCATTCATCAGGATTTTTTGCTTTGGCTTTTTCGCCAGCCAGCAACACATCATCCATCATAAAGGCATCAGCACGACCATTTTCTAGCATCAGGAAGCCTTCGCCATGATCTTTTGCTGAAATGATATTGGTATCCATTTTGTTTTCGTCATTGTACTGACGGATATAACGCTCTGAGGTCGTCCCTGCGGTAGTGACCAGTGTTTTACCTTTTAGGTCTTCAAAGTCTTGAATGCCAGAGTTTTTGTTGGTCAATAGACGCGTACCAATTTCAAAGAAGCCGTTAGAGAAACCAACTTGCTTTTGACGCTCTTCGTTGTTGGTGGTTGAGCCACACTCAAAGTCTACCGTACCGTTTTGTACCAATGGAATTCGCGTTTGCGAGGTGATGAGGTTATAGCGAATTTTTAGATCGGGCATATTCAGTTTTTCTTTTACCGCATCCACCACTTTCATCTCTAAATCGTGCGCATAACCAATCGGCTGATTAGGATCGTCAGCGATATAAGAAAATGGAATAGAGGAATCACGGTGGCCGACTACGATAGTGCCCGAGTCTTTAATCTTTTTTAAGGTGCCATTAGCATTTGCTGCCGCTTCTGTGGTGTTTTCACCATCTGCTGGCGTCGCTTCAGTGGTGGCTTGATTGCTGTTATTACAACCTGCTAGGCCTAGCGCCATAAAGGCAGCCAGAGTCAACGGTTTGGAAAGTGAGTAGCTCATGGGATACATCCTTTTATCACATTAACACAAGATTGAATGAGTGCTTGGACGACGTAAGTCTTATTCGTTGACCTGATTGCCACGCATCCATGCGGTTGTTGCTATTACTTATCACAATGCAACTTAATGTTACTGTACAACAAATTGGCGTGCGAAGGTAAACTTTTTTTGATGAGTGTTATATTTAATAATTTCAGGCTTATACACTTTGGGCTATCAAATAAAACAAACGCTATGAGCAAGTATATTCATCGCTGTTTAAAAAATTCATACTGACATTTATTATTTATACCTCCCTTCAAAATACTGAAAAATCTATAAGCACAATTGATAAATCACGATGAATCCCCATAAAGCTAACAACTTCTTAATACTATAAACGACCTATGACACAAGATACGCAGACCCCAAGTAATGACGACCAAACCACTGACAACCATAGCGAAAACGACGTCCGTCAACGCTTTTTTATTGAAGATTCACCAGTGCGCGGTGATGTGGTGCGCCTATCACGCAGCTATGCGAGCACTATTGCCCAAAAGCCCTACCCCGAAGCGCTGAAACGTTTATTGGGCGAGATGCTAACGGCAGCGAGCTTGCTAATCAGCACCGTTAAAATCAACGGCCGCTTGTCGATTCAATTGCAATCATCTGATAGCGATAGCTTACTCAATTGGGCGATGGCTGAGTGTGACCAAAACGGTATCATCCGCGCGCTTGCCAGCTGGAAAGGTGACACTGAAGCGCAAGTACAGGCTTGGGAAAACATGACCCATGCCAAAGAAGCTTTTGCTGAGCTGGGTGCGACGGGGCAAGGCGTGCTGTTTATTAATATCCAGCCCGAAGGCGGCGAACCGTATCAAGGTATCGTTGAGCGTAGCCATGACAATTTGGCGGACTGCTTAGCCCATTATCAAAAGCAATCGGCACAAATCCCGACGCTCATTAACTTGGCCTCTGATGGCTTGCAAGCTGGTGGTATCTTGGTACAAATGCTACCGCGTACGGCGGCAGAAACCTATGAAGTCGAGCAAAATGAAGACGCTGGTATCGATGATGATTTGTGGACGCGTTTGAGCATTTTAACCCGCACGGTCAAGGCAAAAGAGCTGACCACGCTGGATACTAACGAAATTCTTTATCGCTTATATAATGAAGAAAATGTCGTTGCTCCTGCTCCTGTGCCATTATCTTTTGGTTGTACCTGCTCTCGCGAGAAATGCGAGACAGCCATCGAGCAAATCGGTGAAGCGGAAGCGTTAGATATCGTCGAAGAGCAAGGCGGAACTTTTGAGATGGATTGCGGATTTTGCGGTGAAGTTTACAAGTTTAATAAAGACGATGTGGCAGCGATATTTGCTGAGTAGTATTTAACCGAATGAGCAATAAAAACCCCTCAAGTATGATGCTTGAGGGGTTTTTATTGCTTTTATTATTTAAGCTTCATCCTCTACCGGATAAGAGTAGATACGAGAGTCAATGCCATATTTTTCTTCATGTGCATCGCCCAGTTTATTCTCTAACAGCCAAGCAACGACTTGCTGATGTACTCTATCGTTATAAATGAGATTCATATGATTGACACCATAAAAAATCGCCTTATGACCCTCTGGTACTGCCAAAGTATGCTCTTCGGTATATTCACCAAGTGCCGATTCTACTGAAACCAGTCCATCACCCAGTAAGCTTGTGGTTTTATTTTCATAATGCGTCTCAATCATAGCCGCCGCCACTAAATAGGTATTCACATGCAAAGGTAGGCGCGTTGGATGACGGAACTCTGCTGGCAATACACTGCGCCCTTCTAAAGACTTCCAGTCGGCATCGCGAATACTGCCATAACGCAAATCAATAATACCCGCACTACGCAAATCGCCCAACTTGGCCAATGACCCTGCAAAAGGCAGTTTAGCGATTTTATATTGCACAAAATTACCAATCCGCTCCAAACTCGCGCCATGATGCGGCGAGCCTAAAGTGACAAGATTGCCGACGCGCTCCACCCAGCTAAAGCCTTGTTCTTTACCATAAAACAGCGCGCTACGACTCACCAACCCCCCCATACTGTGACCGATTAAATCGATCTGGGTGATATCAGGATGACTATCGAGCATGTTTTGCAACACTCTAGCAAAGCTGCGTCCATTACTAGAGATACGGCGACCTGTATTGTAATTTAAATACAAAACGGTCGAATCTGACATCTTGTTGACCAGCGTATCACCTAGATTATCCTCTCCAGATACCTGCCAGCTTAAATGACTCATGCAAAGCCCGTGGCATAAAACAATCACCCGCCCTGATAACTCGCCACTTTGAATACAATTATTTTTATCATACAACGTCATCGAAACTGCCAGTGGATTGTCATGATTGATGAGATGATCGCCCATCACGCCATTTAAAATATTAACGAGGCGGCGTAAGTTTTTCGGTAGCGGTTGTACTTTTTTTGGTTTCACAACATTGTTATAGAGTCGCAGTCCAACAGCGATGTTGTTGCCAACCAATTGCATCGCATTGCGTACCGTGCCATAAATTCGCCCCGTGATACCGCGCTGCCATCGATTGAGATTGCCTTCATTAAAACGCCCTAACGGACGTAACAGAACTTCACGATGGATGGCCTCTACGATATCGGTGACCTCAACCACGCCCATCGTTGCAAGCTGGGCCAAGCCTTCAAAAAAATCAACCAAAGAGATAGGTTGATACGGCTGGCTATCATTATTATCTACAACTTCTGCTGACTGCTCATCCATATAAATATATTCAAGCTTATCCAACTCTTCATACACATCACCTTGAAAGTCAGATTCGCTATCGGTTTCAGGTGGACGCCGAGTTGTCGCAAATAAATCATGAATGGTATTTAGGGATTTTGGACTGCGCATAATTTTTATACATCAAGCAATGGAGGGGAGTTTGCCATACTATCCTGTAAAGATGACAAACAGAAGAAAATCATTTAACTATCGGGTAGTTTTATTGTCACGATACATTTTTATTATCATAATACATTCGTCAAAAAAACCCCAAATCAAATTTGAGGTTAGTTTAACCTGCTCCTGACTATAGATTTTTCTTACTTGCTGTGCGCAGGTGCGACAGAGGCTAAAAAAACCTATAATTGTTAGCACTATATTGTTTATAAATAATAATTTTTACATTGATGTTTATTAAAGATTTTATAACAAGTAACTCGTTTATCATTTATGCGACGTGAGTTTGCCATTGATGCGCGCCAAGTTTTAGCATTAGCGCATCACCTGCCTGCAATACCCCAACGCCACTTGGCGTACCGGTCATAATGACATCACCAGCTTGCAGGCTAAAAGCATGGCTGATATTGACCAGTAATTCATAGACTGGAAATAGCATCAAAGCGCTATCGCCATCTTGCTTGAGCTCATCATTGATAGTCAGCTGATAATGTACGTTTTTGAAGTCAGCGAACGCTTGTGGATCAAGCCAATCACCTAGCACGCAAGCACCATCGAAGCACTTAGCGCGCTCCCACGGATGACCTTTTTCTTTTAGCTTAGATTGTAGCTCACGCAAGGTCAAATCCAACCCTAAGGTCACGCCACCAATTGCTTGCTTAGCCTGTTCAATCGTTGCTGCAGATAAATCTGCTGACAGCTGAATACATAGCTCGGCCTCGTAATGCGTCTCACCAAACTGCTCTGGATTTGGACGCACAATACCATCACGCATAGAAACAACTGAAGACGCTGGCTTCATAAACAGCATCGGCGAAGTAGGCACTTCATTGCCCAATTCACGAGCATGCGCGGCATAGTTGCGACCGACGCAGACAACTTTACCGATAGTCGCCCGTAACTGCTCATTGGTGTTTTTCGCGCTATGATTATTATCACTGTTATTGACGCTATCAACAATGGCACTAGCGATAGACATATGGGGCGATTGGCTCATACTAAACTCTCAAAACAAAGGATGGCTATTATTATCAGGAGTAATTACAGCACTATAGGATCTGTCTCACCTGCAAACAGCAAGCAAAAAATACAGGCAATAACACTGTATCTTTTCTAAAATGAATCCACTATATCTACCATTACCATTACCATTACCATTAACCCTAAACCATTAAGGAATGGTATTGGTAATCACATCTGGTGGCACATAACTTGCGTGACGGTTCATACGCTTTTCAAACAATCTAAAGCTAAATAGAATCACCCACGATAATAAAAGATAGACAATACCGGCGGCAAAGAATAACTCCATCAAGGTATAAGTCCGCGCACTAATCGTCCGCGCGACGCCAGTGATGTCCATCAAGGCGATGGTGGAGGCTAGCGCACTACCCTTTAGCATAAAGATAACTTCATTACTGTAAGCTGGAATGACAATACCAAAGGCACGCGGTAAAGTAATACGCGTCAGCTTTTGCCATTTTGACATACCAATCGCGTCGGCGGCTTCAAGCTCACCTACAGGGATATTCTGAATAGCACCACGAATAATCTCGGCTAAGTACGCGCTGGTATTTAAAGTAAAGGCAATGATGGCACACCAGTAAGCTTGGCTAAGTACCGGCTCCCATAAGAACGACTCACGTACGGCTTCAAATTGACCAAGACCGTAGTAAATCAAAAATATCTGCACCAGTAACGGTGTACCGCGGAAAAAGAAAATATATAAAAACGGTAACACCTGCACTGTCCAACTTTTGGACAGCCGCAATAACGCCAAAATCAAACCAAATAACAGCCCGATAACCCCTGAGAACACCACCAGCTGTACGGTCAATACCGCGCCACCAAGTAAGTCAGGGATATGGTCAAAAATGACCTGCCAATTCCAATCCATAGTATCTCTCCTCTACCCTATGGTCGATTGACGGTGAGTGGTTTGACGGCTGAGCTTTTTAGCATAGCGCGCCGCTGGATTGGCGCGCCATTCAAGCCACATCATAAAGCCAGTAATCAACATGGTCAGACCCAAATAGATAATCGCCGCTGCCATATAAAAGGTAAATGGCTGCTGTGTTGACTGCGCCGCACGCGAAGATTGATACATGATATCCTTGAGACCCACGACCGAGACCAATGCCGTGTCTTTGAGCAATACCAAAAATAAATTGCCCAGTCCTGGCAATGCAATCTGCCATACTTGCGGTAAGGTAATACGATAAAAAGTCTGAAAAGGACGCATCCCAATCGCTTGCGCCGCTTCATTTTGCCCTATCGGAATCTCTTGAATCGACATGCGGAAAATTTCAGTCGCATAAGCCCCAAAAGCAATAGACAGCGCCATCACCCCGCCCCAAAAAGCACTAATTTCGACATAGTCGTTATAGCCAAACTTTTTGAGGACGCTCATTAGCAGTATAGAACCGCCATAATAGATAAACAGTACCAACAGCAACTCAGGAATACCGCGCATCGTAGCGGTATAGACAGTCGCAAGTTTACGCAACAGCCAGATATTAGACAGTTTCGCTGTCGCACCGAGCAGGCCTAGAGCCAAACCGATGATTAAGCTGGTCATAGCAAGCTTTATGGTGACGGTAGCGCCGCTCAATAAAAGCGCGCCAAATCCTTGTAAATCAAACACAATTATCCACTCAGTCTCTTTATATTAGCAAGTTGCAAAATATGAGTTAAAAGAATCAGCATCAATAGCTGAGCGCTGCTGATAAACGTATTGTAGACCAAATAGATAATGGCCGCTTGCGTCATAGATTGACGTCAGATGCATACGATTATTGCTGCGGTAATTGACACAGTAGAAATGAGCGCTGATTTTATCATATTCGCTCGCCGCTATGTTAATACTGACACGTAAAAGCGCTGCTTAAATAGGCACTTATAGCGATTAATATTAAATAAATAACAGAGGTTTGACCAAAGTTGACAGTCAATTACCCATAAAATAAAAAAAGACATCACCACTGGTAATGTCTTTCTGCTTATTCATACAACAGTAATACAGTCATTAATGCGACAATAATACTGAGTGATTATGGCTATTGTGCAGCGCTATCTACGATTGGAGTTTCTGTGGCTGTCGCACTGGCTGGCACGGCAAAATATTTTTGATTGATTTTGTCATAAGTGCCATTAGACTTTAGGTTAGCCAATGATTGATTAATCTTCGCTTGTAACGCTTCATCGTCAGGACGTACAGCAATGGCAAAATTATCATTGATATCAATATCATCACCTTTTAGCACATAATCACTACCTGACGGTGAGCCAAGCCATTCTATCGCTGGCAGCTTGTCAGAAATCATGGCATCGACGCGACCAGAACCCAAATCCAAAAAGGCATTACTCAGCGTATCATATAGCTTCATATTGGCTTTTGGATAAACATCTTCTAACCACTGCGAGGAGATGGTCGAGCGCTGCGCGGCAATAGAGTGTGCATTAATATCGCTGCTACTGCTCGGATCAAAACTGCTGTCTTTTTTGGCTAAAAAAACCAATGCATTGCTAAAGTACGGATCTGTGAAGGCAACTTGTTTGGCGCGTTCAGGTGTTACCGACATCGCCGCGACAATGGCATCATACTTACCCGCCTTTAGACCAGGGATAATACCGTCCCAGTCTTGCGCCATGATTTCACAGCTCACTTGCATATCAGCACAGATGGCATTGGCTATTTCAACATCAAAGCCACCCAACGTCCCATCGGCATTGGTATAGTTAAAAGGGGCATAAGCGCCCTCAGTACCGATGCGCAATACTTCATCAGTTGTTGCCGCAGTGTTCTCAGTAACCTGCGTATTGGTCTCAGTAGCACTCTCTTGATTATTGCTACAGCCACCTAAAGCTAAGAGCGCCGCCAGTACCAGCAATGACGTTGACTTATGACTCGTTGTTACAGAATTCATGATCGTTTTGCCCGTCACGGTGATGGCTGGGACACAATGGTTGCTCATAATCGTCCTTGATTTTTACTTTGAGAAAACACGGTAAAAAATACAACGTTATCCATTAGCTGTCGTATTAATTAGCTGCCGCTTCTGCTTGCTCTTCTTCAGCGGTGATTGCGTTACTATTAACAATGTTATCAACACTGTTATCAACAACACCCTCTTCGACACTATTGGTCACGACTGCTTTTTGCGCCGCAGTGGTCGAGCTGGTACCAAAGTAACTGCCCGTTATTTGATCATAAGTGCCGTTGTCTTTTAACTCAGCTAAGGCTGTATTAAATTTAGCAACCAATGGATCGCCTTTACGGAAAGCAATACCCATGGCGTCGTCGCTGGTGCTGATTTCTTGGCCTTTGACTTCGTAGTCTTTACCGGCTTCGGTTTTTAACCAGTCGATGCCTGTTACTTTGTCAGACATCATGCCGCGTACTCGACCTGACGTGAGGTCTAGATAAGCGTTGTCTTGAGTGTCATAAAGCTTGATATCCGCATCTTTATGTTCATCTTGCAAATACTGTGAAGCAACCGTTGAGCGCTGTGACGCAATAGGCTGATCTTTTAGGCCTTCTACACTGATGTCATCACCTTTTTTACCAATTAAGATAATACCGGTATGAAAGTAAGGGTCGCTGAAGTCCACAACCTCTTTGCGTTCAGGCGTGATTGACATACCAGCGATAGCCGCATCAAACTTCTGCGCATTCAAGCCTGGAATCAAACCGTCCCAATCTTGCGAGACGACCTCACACTCCGCTTTCATTTGCGCACATAACGCATCAACCAGCTCAATTTCATAGCCGATCAGTTTGCCATCGGCATCGGTGTAGCTAAAAGGCTTATAGCTTGATTCTGTGGCGATTTTGATGTTTAGAGGCGCTTCAGCTGCCGCATCAGTTTCTGCATTATCTACCGGTGCTGAGCTATTGTTACAAGCTGTCAGCATTAGCATGGCTGCACTTAGTGGGGCAAGCCACAAGGCTTTTTTGCTCATTGATGATGTCATTGAAATTATCATAGGTATTATTCCTTAATATATTTACCAGCCGTTTATTGATCCGCAATTGGTTGCTCAAAGATTATTGATTGAAACCTATCAATCAAAATTATTGACCAAAGTTTTCCTGTTCGAGACGAGCAAGCTCACCGTTACTACGGATTTCGCTCAACGCTTTATTAAAGTCGTCTCTGATTGGATCACCTTTACGCACAGCAATGGCAATATTGTCATCGTTATCAATCTCATCACCCACGATACCGAAGCCTTTGGTATTGTCTGCTAACCATGATTTAGCAGAGACTTTTTCGGCCAATACCGCATCGCTACGACCAGATTTTAGGTCTAAATAGGCATTGTCATAATTGTCATACAACTGGACAGTATTACCGTCTTTGCCTTCATAATTATCTTGCAGATAAGCACCAGGCGTCGTTGAACGCTGACCACCGAGCGTCAAGTCTTTAATAGTCTTAGGATCAAAACTACCATCATTATCTGTCAGCCATACCATGGTATTGGCAAAGTAAGGCTCGCTAAAATCGACCTTTTCTTGACGTTCGTCAGTGATAGACATCCCAGCGATGACGGCGTCATATTTTTGCGCCAATAGACCTGGAATGATACCGTCCCAATCTTGTGCGACGATGTCACACTTGGCTTGCATCTGGTCACATAAGGCATTGGCAACATCGATGTCGAACCCTGCCAAGCTACCATCAGCATTGGTATAGTTAAAAGGAGGATAAGCGCCTTCGGTGGCGATACGAATGGTCTTGCCAGCCGTTTCTGCCGCAGGTGCATCAGCGTTGGTATCAGTAGCTTCATCAGCTGGTTGACTACAAGCACTCAGCATCAATGCTACAGTGACGGTCATCGATGACCACAATAGGCGAGAATTCGACATCATACATTCCTTAAATTCTGATGGGATTTTAATAGGGGAGTTTTAATATATGGTTGCTCTAATATAGCGTTCTCTGACGTCCCTGCCAGACAAACAATATAGATAGCAGAATAGACAAGCAGCCGTCATATCGACCACTTATAAACCTTCTGATAATACCTGAGTAAAATATCAAAAACAAACGTTTTGCATACCGACTGTTATTAATGGGTAATAAATAATCAACGATGCTTACTAAACAGTAGTTTCTATAGTTTAAATAAATTGAGGATATAGGCAGTTCTAAATAAAGTCGATACGATTGTAATAAGGTAAATAGCCACGTGCTGCTTGAAGATAAACAGGGGCTAAATGCCAGATTAGCTGTTTTGGCGATGCGAGGCCATAAAGTCTTTGACGCGCGCAGAGGTAGGATTATCAAAGACTTGTTCAGGCGTGCCAATTTCTTCGATCACGCCTTGATGTAAAAAGACTACCTTGCTGGAGACCTCACGAGCAAAACGCATCTCATGGGTAACAATCAGCATCGTACGCCCTTCTGCTGCCAACTCGCGCATCACAGCCAGCACTTCGTTGACCAGCTCAGGGTCTAGCGCTGAGGTTGGCTCATCAAACAACAGTACTTGCGGCTGCATCGCTAGAGCGCGCGCTATAGCGACACGCTGGCGTTGACCACCTGATAAATTCGCTGGATAAGCGTCTTTTTTATCGAGTAAACCTACTTTATCGAGTAGCTTTTCCGCATCGCTAATGGCTTGGTCTTTTTTAATTTTTAAGACTTGCGTTGGCCCTTCGATAATATTTTGCAAAATCGTTTTGTGCGGCCACAAGTTGAAGTTCTGAAACACAAAACCCACGCGCGCGCGCAAGCTTTCTAACTGTTTGACATCTGCTGCTTGCAACTCGCCTGACTTGGCAGGTTTTAGCATCAGCTCGTCGTTACCGATGATGATGCGACCCTGATTGGGCTTTTCGAGCAAATTGATACAGCGCAGCAATGTAGATTTACCTGAGCCAGATGAGCCCAAAATAGAGATGACGTCACCGTCGTAGGCGGTAAGAGACACCCCTTTTAGCACAGCAAGCGAGCCGAAGCTTTTATGAATGTCTTGTAAATCTAAGGCGATAGGCCGAGTCGGATTCTTTGCAGTATCAAGCATGGTTTAGCAGACTTCCAATAAATATGAGTGAAAACGTGAATACAAGTAATAAGTGGATACAAGTAAATAGTACGATATCAGCTGCTATCGCTATAAATAGCAACCATCGTCTTAACGCGATAGCATGACAGCTAATGAGACAAACAGAAAAATGTCACATTGTCGCTTATTACGCAGTAAAAAGGCAAACCCTATGTTTAAAACCGCCATTACAGCTATATTTAGTGAGCGACCAAATAACGGATAAAATAAAGCTCAGACTGCATTGACAGTGCTGAGCTTTATTTTATCACTTTAGCGTACTAGGCGTTGTTTTATCTAGCACCTTAAATTGAATGGCCTAATAAGTCGAGACGTGTTCCTCAGATTCACTACCATCCATGACTTCTGCTTCATCATCGGCAGTGGCGACTGCAACATCATCATTCATGATTTCGTCATCGGTCATGACCACAGTGTCGGTATCATTATTAATGTCATTTGCACTAGCAACAGCGACATCATCATTTGCACCCACCGCTTCTTGCTCTACTGGCGCCTGGGCATCAACCGCTGGATCAGTTTCCATCGGCGGCTCATCTTTTTTGCCACACGCACTTAGGGTCAATGCCGCCGCGACCAAACCAACCATTAACCCGTTTTTATACATGTTACTTTTAATCGCCATTTTATTCTCCATCATCAGTATTTATTTAGATCTTGCTAGTTATCTTATTAATAGCTTGACCATCAATTAACTTATCGCTCACTATACTGACGATTACCCATCACTACCTTAGTAGTTACAGCACAGTTCTGTTAAAGGTACGTAACGAAAAAAAGCCATGTAACAGGAGGTTTTCTCCTTAGAACTTCTTATAGTATTTATGCCCTAAAAGCTTAAAATGAAATCAGTAGTATGTAGTATATAGTTGATTCACTTTAAAACCGATACGAGTGCTACTGTTATCAATTTTACGCAGCCTCTGTCACGCTTGCGGACAGCAAGCAAGAAACATTTATAACAGTAGCACTAGCACGTGGTTATTTACTTTATTACAGTCGTATCGATTTTATTTAGAACTGCTTATAAGACCATAAAGACAGTCGTAAACGCTTTGTAAAGCAAAGCTTGTTCACAAAATCATCTTTACTATCGACTCAATCTCCTCTATGTTAAATAGCATAATGCCATATAGGCATCCAAACATGCTTTTTTGCTAAACTTTCGCCTTTTTGGGCGCTTTATTTGTTTAAAACATCTATAACCATAAGGAAAATAATTTATGAGTCAATCGACTACCACAGACGTTACCACATATATGCAATCTGTCGGCAAGCAAGCACGAGCAGCTTCGCGTACCCTCGCTGCTGCCAATACTGGGGATAAAAACTCAGCACTCATGGCGATTCATGAGGTGTTGTTGAATGCCAAGTCAGAGATTTTAGCCGCCAATAAAATCGATATGGATAATGGACAAAAGAACGATTTGGACGCCGCATTATTAGACCGTTTAGAGCTAAACGATGTACGATTCGATGGTATGTTGCAAGGACTAGAAGATGTCGCCGCGCTACCTGATCCTATCGGCGAAGTCACGGACATGACTTACCAGCCATCGGGTATTCATTTGGGTAAAATGCGTGTGCCGCTTGGTGTGGTCGGCATGATTTATGAGTCGCGTCCAAACGTGACCCTCGAAGCTGCTTCTCTGGCACTAAAATCAGGCAATGCCATTATCTTACGCGGTGGTTCTGAAGCCTTTGAATCTAATCAAGCGATTGCTAAATGCATCTTGCAAGGGTTAAAAAAGGCCGGTCTATCTGAGCATAGCGTGCAAGTATTGCAAACCACTGACCGTGCGGCAGTTGGCGAGCTTATCACCATGACAGAGTATGTCGATGTCATCGTTCCACGTGGCGGCAAAGGCCTGATTGCTCGTATCAGTAACGATGCCAAAGTACCGGTCATCAAACATTTAGATGGTAACTGTCATACCTTTATCGATAGCGATGCTGATCCGGAGACAGCGGTCAAAGTTAGCGTCAATGCAAAAACCCATCGCTACGGTACCTGTAATACCATGGAGACGCTACTGGTCGACGAAGCCGTCGCCAATGAGCTATTACCAAAGATTGCCGAAGCGATTATAGCCGCTGATGATGCAATGCAACTGCGCCTCGATGAAAAATCACAAGCCATCTTAAATGATAATGCCAAGCTTAGCGGTCATCTTTCAGCTGCCACTTCTGAAGACTGGGATACCGAATACCTCGCGCCTATTTTAGCGGTAAAAGTATTATCAGGCATCGATGAAGCGATTGAGCACATCAATACTCATGGTAGCCATCATACCGACGTTATCATTACCGATAACTATACCAAGTCACAAAGGTTTATCCGCGAAGTCGACTCAGCAAGCGTGATGATTAACGCCTCTAGCCGTTTTGCCGATGGTTTCGAATATGGGCTTGGTGCCGAAATTGGTATCTCAACCGACAAAATTCATGCTCGCGGCCCTGTCGGCCTTGAAGGACTAACCTCACAAAAATGGATCGTTTACGGTCAAGGCGAGACTCGTGCCTAATCCATAGTTTTAAGCAGTCACCTATAGCGTGACTTAGCGTATAATACACAAAAAAACGTCAGCTTAATTGCTGGCGTTTTTTATTGGCGGTAGATAGATTACGTCTACTGTAAAATAATTATTTATAGTTGCTCCGCTTTCAAAGGTATACAGGGTTGCTGGTATAAGTTTTTTGTAGCCTCTGTCTGCGTAGGCACAGCAAGCAAGAAAAACTTATACCAGTAGCGCGTTACAATATTTTTTACTTCTTTTAGTTATAACTGACGATAGCATCATAATAATACCATTCAAAAAAAATAGAGTGGCAAGGAAAACAAGTGCAAGTACTACGCCTTGTAGACTAAACGAGTTTGACACAGCTAATCTTACTTTTTGGGTTTGGTATAAAAACACTTTATAGGAACTAAGCCTCATGCAAAGTGGCGAAATAAAACATTGGAATCAGGATAAAGGCTATGGCTTTATCGATGTGAACAATCAAGATGAAGACGTGTTTTTTCACGTCAGTAAAGCACGATTACCGCAGCCAATAGCCGTCGGGCAAAAAGTCTATTTTAATAGTAAGCGCAATGACAAGAACCAACTGCGGGCAACTGAAGTGACCTCTAATGAGTTGAGTATCTTAGAAACGCCTGAATTAGATGTACCCAAGCGTCCTTCAAATAGGACTGGCCGACATAAAGATCATCAATCAACTGAAAACAATCAAAGCCATATCAACCGCCACGGTGGTCGCCAAAATAAGAGAAGCTCGCTGTCTACTTTGTTTAGTTTGATCGCCATCATCGCGGTCGCCGTTTATTTCTTAGGCAATTTTAAACCTACAATTCTCACTGATAGCGCTGCACCAACGACAACATCGCAACCTCAAAGACAGACACAAACATCAGCTACGCAAACGCAGCAGGCTAATAATGCAAGCATAACGGGCGATACGCAAATTGATAATACCATCGCCCTGATTCAGCAAGGTGGGCCTTTTCCTTATCCTCATAAAGACGGCACTATCTTTTATAACCGTGAAGGCAAGCTGCCCGCACAGTCGCAAAGCTACTATCATGAATATACCGTGCCTACTCCTGGAGTTTCGCATCGCGGGGCACGGCGTATCGTCACGGGCGGCAACCCTCCCACCGTTTATTATTTGACCATTGACCACTACGATAGCTTTCGCAAACTAGAGGTAAAATAATATGAGCCAAGCCATCTACTATATTGATCAGAGCAGCAATCAGCACATTAACGAAAATAGTAACCAAAAAGCTACAGCTCTAAATGCTAGCATTCCAACGCAGGCTGTTAATATACGCGTAGGTGAGGTACTGGATAAAACCACGCTATTAACCAGTTTAGCCGATGCCTGTGATTTCCCCAATTATTTTTCTCACAACTGGGATGCAGCATGGGATTGTCTAACAGATAGTGACGTGACTCACCTAAAGCTTGATTTAATAGCGGTAAAAAACATAAACACAGAGGACTTTAATACTTTTAAGCGCATTATTGAGGACGCTTATAAGGATTTTGGTAAACCACAACTGTGGGTTATTGTGCCATCCAAGGATGATGCTTAGTCGCTAATAACACCAAACCCAAAAAGTACGATTAGCTGAGTCAAACTCGTTTAGTCTACAGTGCGTAGCACTTGCACTCGTTTTCCTTGCTACGCTAATTTTTGTGAATGGTATGATGACAAAAACCTGAATTCGAGATAAAGCCATATTTATCCCGAATTCAGGTTAATTTATTTTTATAGAAAGGATTAACATATGGAAATTACCTTAAATGGCTATTACACCTTGATATTAGCCACTTTAGTGCTGCTACTTGGGCGCTTTTTGGTGAGGAGAGTGAAGTTCTTAGAGGACTTTAATATTCCAGAACCTGTTGCTGGTGGCCTCGTCGCTGCTATTGTGGTTTATATGCTCAATATCATTTGGGGCTATAGCTTCAACTTTCATCAAGGATTACAGACCGCGACCATGCTGATGTTCTTTGCCTCTATTGGTCTGAGCGCTGATTTTAGTAGACTCAAAGCAGGTGGTACGCCATTATTGATTTTTACTATCGTCGTCTCAGTCTTCATCGTATTGCAAGACATCGTGGGCGTGGCAATGGCAAGCGTATTGGGGCTTGATCCGCTGCTCGGTCTAGTGACAGGTTCTATCGCTCTGACTGGTGGTCATGGTACTGCAGGTGCGTGGGGTATTACCTTAGAACAAGAGTATGGCGTGGTCGGTGCGACGACGCTTGGTATCGCGGTTGCGACTTATGGTTTGGTTGCGGGCGGTATCGTTGGTGGTCCCGTTGCTCGTCGCTTGATTCAACGACTGGGACTAAAACCTACTCCTGCCAATACTGATCCAAGTGATATCGAAAAAGTCGCTGGCGTGCAGTCGTTATATAGCACCAAACATGATGAAGATTCGGCGCATAGCAATAAAGAAATCTTCGAAAGACCAGACAGCATGCGCTTTATCACTGCTTCCTCTACTATCGAAACCTTGGCTTTGTTTGCCGCAGCGTTGGCCTTCGCCGATGTGATGACCCTCGTTGCTCAAGATACTTGGTTTGAATTGCCTACCTTCGTTTGGGCATTGGCAGGTGGCGTTATCATTCGTAACGTCTTAACCACGGTGTTCAATTTTGATATGTTTGATCGCTCGATTGATGTCTTTGGTAACGCCTCATTGAGTCTATTCTTAGCCATGGCGCTATTGTCATTGAAATTATGGCAGCTGACTGATTTGGCAGGTCCTGTATTGGTCATCTTGCTGGTGCAGACTGTGATTATGATTATTTACGTTTACTTTATCACCTTTAAAGTGATGGGCAAAGATTATGATGCCGCGGTACTATCAGCAGGACATTGTGGTTTTGGTATGGGCGCGACACCAACGGCGATTGCCAATATGCAAGCGGTCACCGATCGCTACTTGCCATCGCCTAAAGCGTTCTTGATTGTACCGATGGTTGGTGCTTTCTTCGTTGATATCGTCAACGCTACGGTATTGCAGATATTTACCAAATTGCCATTTATGTAATTTTTTCAATAGTAAATTCAAATCAATTTTAATAAGGCTGGGCTACGCTATCGTAGTCCAGCTTTTTTTATTCATTAGCATAAACCAAGTATAACCATGGATAAAGATATTTGTCTGGACTTAATTTAGTTGTCTACCTACTATTGAACTAATGATGACCACTATGGATGTTTATGACCCTCAACTCTATTCTATTAAAACTACCTATCAGTCTTGCCCTAGCGACAACGTTATTTGCGCAAAATACATGGGCTAATGATTCATTGACTGAGGTATGCAAAAAGCCACCCGTAGCAAACTACGATAGCGTTGATTGCTTAAATGAGGGATTAGCCAGAGTGATGCGCGCCACCTTTAAAAGCCCGTACACTTACGACAAATATGGTTATGTTGACGCCGCAGGGCAAATCGTTGTACCACTACAATACGATAAAGCTCAATCGTTCCAAGAAGGGTTGGCCGCTGTCGCGATGTCGCGGCCATTGGCAAATGTGGTCATGATAGATAAATGGGGATTTATTGATAAAACCGGAAAAGTTATCGCACCATTACAATATGTAAATGTTGATTCCTTTTCTGAAGGCTTAGCGGTAGTTGAGAAAAATGGTAGTAGTGGATTCATCAATAAGACTGGAGAGCAAGTCATCCCATTACAATATAGTAATGCTGGGTCTTTTTCTGAAGGCTTGGCTGGTGTTGCAAAGGATGATAAATGGGGATTTATTAATAAAGGTGGGGAGATTATTATTCCCATGCAATATGACCGTGTTGATGCGTTTTCTGAAGGCTTAGCTGTTGTCGAAAAAGGGGATAAATATGGTTTTATTAACCAACAAGGCGACGAGATTGTTCCTTTACAATACGGCGATGCTATGTCCTTTAGTGAAGGCTTAGCGAGCGTTTCCAAAAATGGACTCTACTCTTCTTTTGATAGCAATTATGGATTTATAGATAAAAAAGGTAAAGTCATTATCCCAAAACAGTTTGATCGCGCTTACTCGTTTGATAAAGGCTTAGCTCGAGTGAAAAAAGAGAATAAGTGGAGTTTAATTGACCAAAGCGGAAATAAAATCACTTCTATACAATACAATGCTATTGAAGCTTTCGATGAAGGATTAGCCCGCGTTGAGAAAGACTATAAATTTGGCTTTGTTAATAAAGTGGGTTATGAAGTCATCCTCACAGAATACGATTCTGTCGAAGACTTTAGTCAGGGGTTAGTTATCGTCACGAAAGAAAACAAAAGAGGCGTTATCGATAGTACAGGCAACGTCATTGTGGCTGTGGAATTCGACAGTATCTCGCACACTGCCGACGGTATTATACATATCGTTCAAGCAGGTAAATCCGGCTTTTTAGATAAGTCAGGCAACGTCATCTCTCCACCACAATACGATGAGGCTGGTGTATTTATTGATGGTCTAGTGTGGGTTAAAAAGGACGATAAATATGGTTTCGTTGACAAGTTAGGTAACGCCGTTATCCCTTTGCAATATGCGAATGTTTTGGACTTTAATGACGGTCTTGCTCCTGTCACTAAAAATGGTAAATCAGGGTTTATAGATACGACAGGAGCTATCGTAATTCCTCTACAGTATGACTATACTTGGCATTTTGATAAAGGTTTATTGGCAGTTGATATAAAAGGTATGATGGGGCTAATCAATAAAATCGGCCAAGTGGTCATACCCTTAGAATACGGTAATATTGGCACGTTTGAAGCGGGTTTGGCGCCTGCTCAAAAAGACGAATTATGGGGCTTTATTGATACCGAAAATAAAACCGTTGTTCCCTTTAAATACGATAAGGTTGAGCCTTTTATCAATAACATAGCCCTCGTTACCAAAAATGCTCAGGTAGGCTTAGTAGATAAACTAGGTAAAGAGATTGTGCCAGTACAGTTTAATAACCTTAAGTTTTTAGATTTAACTTATATTAATTTTTTGGATGAGGCTATAGAAGGTGCTATGACCTTTAAATTAGAAGATGAGCAAGGCAATACCTTAGCTATAGTAGATAAAAAAACGAAATTTTTAGAAGATAGCCTATGGTACTTTGAAGGAGATATCACCAGTGTGAAACAAGACGCGCAGTTAGGATATCTCGATAATGACATCGCCATTATTCCGCAGAATCAAGATGCCATAAAGCCTTTTAATAAAGGCGTCATACTTGTTAAAAAAGACGGTAGTATATTTTATATCAAAACAGAAGTGAGCTGATCACAAAAAAACCGCCTAGCCATTCAGCTAAGCGGTTTTTCATTTAAAGCTTAAAATCCAATAATTAAGAATTACTGGTTTTTAGCATAAACTGGCTTTTTAGCACAAAGCGTTTTTACTTTCTCACGTGTGTCAGCGATCACTTTTTCGTCGCCACGGCTGTCTAGTACATCACAAATCCAACCTGCAACGTCTTTGACATCTGCTTCGTCAAAACCGCGAGTGGTCAACGCTGCAGTACCGATACGGATACCAGAAGTCACAAACGGTGATTTTGGATCGTTTGGTACGGCATTTTTATTGACGGTAATGTACGCATCGCCAAGCCATTTGTCCGCTTCTTTACCAGTCATTTCTTGCTTAACCAAGCTAATCAGCATTAAGTGGTTTTCAGTACCACCAGAGATGATTTCATAGCCACGGTCGATGATAACTTTGGCCATTGCTTGGGCGTTTTTCACCACTTGCTGCTGATAGGTCTTAAAGTTATCTTCTAAGGCTTCTTTAAAGCAAATCGCTTTTGCTGCGATGACATGCATCAACGGCCCACCTTGGTTGCCAGGGAAAACAGCAGAGTTTAGCTTTTTCGCCAGTTTTTCATCACGAGCCAAGATCATACCTGAGCGCGGGCCACGTAGGGTTTTGTGTGTGGTGGTGGTCACGACATCGGCGAAAGGTACTGGATTTGGGTAAGTGCCACCAGCGATAAGACCAGCGACGTGTGCCATATCTACCAAAAGGTACGCGCCTACTTCGTCAGCGATTTCACGGAAACGTGCCCAATCGACTACTTGTGAATACGCCGAAAAACCAGCAATAATCATTTTAGGCTTATGCTCTTTTGCCAAACGCTCAACTTCATCATAATCGATGAGGCCCGTGCCTTCGACCAAGCCATACTGCACCGCATTGTAGTTAAGACCTGAGAAGTTGATGTGCGCGCCATGGGTCAAGTGACCACCAGCGTCTAAGCTCATACCAAGAACCGTGTCATTGGCATCAAGTAAGGCTAAAAATACCGCAGAGTTTGCTTGGCTACCTGAATGTGGCTGGACGTTGACATACTCAGCACCGAACAATTCTTTTGCTCGGTCAATGGCTAATTGCTCAACAACATCGACATGTTCACAGCCACCATAGTAACGCTTGCCAGGATAGCCTTCTGCATATTTATTGGTTAAATCGGTGCCCTGCGCTTCCATTACTGCTTGTGAGCAATAGTTTTCAGAGGCAATAAGCTCGATGTGGTTTTCTTGACGAACGCTTTCTGCGGCCATTGCTTCAGCAAGTACTGGATCAAACTCTTTGATAGAAATATCTTTAAACATAGTGATGTCCTAAGTAGTGACTGTCATTGAAAAGAAGCTATAGATTACTCACAACAAAACCATTCCTGTATGAACGTCGCTATAAGCACCCTTGCAGTACTACTAATAGGTGCGGTTGTGCTCAGTTTTGTGGTATTGATATCATTGCGAATTGAGTCTATTAGCAAAGAACGAGTTGGAATAAACGCAGGCAGTTGCCCTGTGATTAATTGGTACAGTTCGGCAATAAATTCGATACGCATAGGCACCGATATCATCGCTAAAGTTCAAGTGTAGCATGAAACTTTATGTTGCGAACGCAAAAAAACCTCACCTCATATCAAGTAGGTTACATGTTAATAACTTCTTTATATAAATATTTATAAATCAGTAATTTATAAATACACAGCACCTATAAAAATGAGGATACCATCAGAAATTTATTCAGTAGAAACCGAGTAACAAACCAATGCAGCTTTCAAATATCCAGCAGTTTTTGACAAAATGGGGGCAAAAACGTTTCACTAATAAGTAATTGACGCCCATACCAATCATAACGTGTCTGCCTTTGCCAGCCCTCAGTAGTATGCTGAATAGAGCGATAATTGGGTAAAGTGCGACTGCGTTTAAATAGCACGTAACCGATAGGCGTGCCTTTGAGCTGTTGCAAACGCCGTGCGCGACCTTTAAGACTGGGAAGTGGAAAAACACTTTGCGCGGCTACCCATGGGCGCTCATCATTACCATATAGCTGCGCCTCGCGTACCCAAGCCAGCATCGGACGATTCAGCATGGCGCCTTGGATGCCCAATTGCTGCTTTTGGATGAGGGACAGCTGTCGATAGCCTTCAAAGCTGCGCTCTACGCGCAGTGGCTGTCCTGCTTTTACCTCTAATAAGGCAGTGAGAGAACCTTCGGTATTGAGCCAAGACAATAGCTCAACAGGCGGTGATGAATGGGCAGAAAAAGAGAGATTACTAGGCATAATTAACGGCTAATCATAAAGTATTAAAAAAGACAAATATTAAGGGGTATCTATGGCGTATTAAAGTTAGGCATATTATCGGCATTAAACGGCAATGCTTCAAACGCTTGCTGGCGATACTGTGCCATGTGCAATCGATCCTCACGACAGAAGTTACTAATCGCTGGTACAAAACGCGGATCATAAATACGGTGGATAGAATGCGTCGTCGTGGGTATGAAGCCACGTACCAACTTATGCTCACCCTGCGTACCGGGGTCAAAGTACATCAAACCCTGCTCGATGGCAAACTCAAGTCCTTGATAATAACACAGCTCAAAGTGCAAGCTATCGTACTCACCCAGCGCTCCCCAATAACGACCATAAAGGGTAGCATTTTTGCTCTCAGGGTCATTATATGAAACAGGCCTATCATATAAAAATAAGCTACTCGCGATAATCTCACCCGTCGTATCGAGTGCTTGGGCTAGCATCAGATGCTCAGGCATAGTCGCTGCCAATGCCCTAAAAAAATCTATGGTCAAATAAGGTTGCTGACCGCGCACTGCATAAGTCATCACATAACAGTGATAAAAGGCCTTCCAGTCATCCTCGGTAATCGCCTCACCACATTTGCGCTGACAGGTGATACCTTGCTCGGCAACCTTGCGCCGCTCGGCCCGTATCGTCTTACGCTTTTTGGCTTTTAGGGTCATCAAAAATGCATCAAAATCTGCAAAAGGCTGACTGTCATTGAGCAAGTCTTTATTTTGCCACAAAAACTGACAACCCTGCCGCTCAAGTATGGGCATATCAATAGCGGTCGGGATAGTACTGTTGTTTTGGGCGGCAAGCGCCCGTTCTATATCAATATCAGTAGGCATAGCTTCCTGAGCGACAGACGCCAATTCAGGCGTAACAAACAACCCATGCCAGCTCGAGGCACCCACTTGCTGAGCAATATCATCCACGCCTGCGATGGCTGTTTTTATAATATCTGGCGTTAAATCCTCAGCTTTTGCCAACCATAAACGCTGACCCGTAATCGGAGTATAAGGCACGCTGGTGACCAGCCTTGGATAGTAGTCGACACCATAGCGCGCGTAAGCTTCTGCCCATGCATGATCAAACACAAACTCACCGCGGTGATGGCCTTTTATAAAAACTGGTAATACAGCAACTGGTTGTGTTATCGCTTTATCTGCCACTTCATCTGTGATGCGGTGCACCAAAACAAATAACGGCAACCAGCCCGCCTGCTCACCAATCGCCCCCGTATCAATAAGCGCTTGCCAAAATGCAAACGACATAAAAGGGCTATCGGGTGTTTGCCAGTCGCCTAGGCTTTGCCAGCTGATATCATTGAGTAGCGCATACTGTAAACTCATGGTCATATTCTTTATCGCACTCTACTATTAATTTTTTGGTTATGGGCTAGCGTAGCAAATTCTGACTAAGTTTCTGTCAAAATTTGCGTATTAAATAAAAACCTTTTATAGAGATGAATAAATCTAGCATAAAAAAAGCCGTCTATAATATAGATAGCCTCACTCATGATTGCATAACCTTACCTATTATCACGGCATGTTTATGCTTTACTTATCTTCAAAAACACCATGCTTGAAAACATCGCTTAAAAACACATTGCTTATAAACAAAATACAGTGTGAGTATAGTTTGGATATAGAAAAGATGATATCTTCGCTAATGACTGATAGAATAACCCTGCTTATATCATAATATAATTAATATGCAGGGTAAATATTCGACAATAGTATGTTTGGTTCATTATTCGATATTGACAACCTGTAATATTCATAACGACTCTGCCAAACACCTTGTGCGCAGTATATTTCCCGCCACTGTAATCGCGAGCATAACAGTATCTTCATAAAAAAATTAACGCCAGTTAATGAAAGAAGATAAGCAAAATTAACACTCTCCGCACGATTACCTACAATGTACGTAAGCCCATAGCCTCTTATCAAACAAGAGCCATATATATATCTACTGAACCATTGCACTATTTTTAAAAATTATTATTACCAACAAAGGAATGCTGACCAATGTCAAAAATCATTTATACCAAAACGGATGAAGCCCCAGCGCTAGCCACTCTATCTTTCTTGCCCATCGTTAAGGCATTTACCAAAACAGCAGGAATTGAGATTGAAACTGCTGACATCTCGTTAGCAGGGCGTATTATTGCCTTATTTTCAGAGTTTTTACCTGAAGAGCAGCGTATCCCAAGTGCATTCGTAGCGTTAAGTGAACTGGTAAAAAAACCTAAAGCAAATATTATTAAATTGCCAAATATCAGTGCTTCTATCCCGCAGTTGAAAGCCGCGATTAAAGAGTTACAAGATAAAGGTTATGATCTACCAGATTACCCAGATCATCCAGAAACAGATAAAGAAAAAGACGCTCGCATTCGTTATGACAAGATTAAAGGCAGTGCCATGAACCCTGTCTTGCGTGAAGGTAACTCTGACAGACGTGCGCCAAAAGCGGTCAAAGCTTTTGCTAGAAGTAACCCACATTCAATGGGTGCATGGAGTGCTGATTCTAAGTCACACGTGGCCACTATGGACCATGGTGATTTTGCTGATACCGAAGAATCAGTCACTATCGACAAGGCTACAGATTATCGTATTGAGTTTACAAGCGAGGACGGTACAGTTACTGAACTAAAAGCACCTGCACCATTACTAGCTGGTGAATTGATTGATGCCGCTATCTTAAGCCATGATGCACTAACTGAATTCTTAGAAGAGCAAGTTGAAGACGCCAAAGCAGAAGATGTGTTGTTTTCACTCCATCTAAAAGCCACTATGATGAAGGTCTCTGACCCTATTATCTTTGGTGAAGCAGTAAAAATCTTCTTTAAAGAATTATTTGCTAAGCACGGTGATACTTTTAAAGAATTAGATGTCGACGTAAATAATGGCTTTAGCAACCTACTCTCTAAAATAAAAGAGCTGCCTGAAGAGAAGCGTCAGGAGATAGAAACGGATATTGAGAGCATTTACCAGAGTAATCCAGACCTGGCGATGGTCAATTCAGACAAAGGCATTACCAACCTACATGTACCGAGCGATGTGATTGTGGATGCGTCAATGCCAGCGATGATTCGTAGCTCAGGTAAAATGTGGGGTGCTGATAATGAGCTGCACGATACCAAGGCTGTTATCCCTGATAGTAGCTACGCTTGCATCTATGATGAAACCATCAAATTCCATAAAGAGCATGGCGCATTTGATCCAACCACGATGGGCTCAGTACCTAACGTTGGCTTGATGGCACAAAAAGCTGAAGAATACGGCTCACATGATAAAACCTTCCTCATACCATCCGCGGGCAAGGTACAAGTGCTTGATAGCGAAGGCAATGTATTGACCGAGCATCAAGTAGAAGCAGAAGATATTTGGCGTATGAATCAGGTAAAAGACGCGCCTATCCAAGATTGGGTAAAACTGGCCGTGACTCGCGCCCGTGCTAGCAACATCCCAACTGTCTTTTGGTTAAACCACAAACGTCCTCATCATGCAGAATTGATCAAAAAAGTAGAAAAATACCTAAAAGATTATGACACTGAAGGCTTAGATATTCGTATCATGCCAGTTCGTGAAGCCACTCGCTTTACCTTAGAGCGCTTAAAAGAAGGTAAAGACACCATCTCTGTCACTGGTAACGTACTACGAGATTACCTAACCGACTTGTTCCCAATCTTAGAGCTGGGCACCAGTGCAAAAATGCTATCAATCGTACCGCTAATGAATGGTGGCGGCCTATTTGAGACGGGTGCGGGTGGTTCAGCACCTAAGCATGTACAGCAGTTGGTTGAAGAAAACCACTTACGCTGGGACTCATTAGGTGAGTTTTTAGCCTTGGCGGTCTCTTTAGAGCATTTGGCAGAACACGAAGACAATGCCAAAGCGCAAATTTTGGCAGATACGCTTGATACAGCGACAGAAAAACTGTTATTGAATAACAAATCACCATCACGCAAAACGGGTGAGCTGGATAACCGTGGTAGCCATTTCTATCTGGCTATGTACTGGGCTGAAGAACTTGCCGCGCAGGACCAAGATAGTGAGCTAAAAGAGACGTTTGCGCCACTGGCCAAAAAACTTGCCAGCAATGAAGAGGCTATTGTTAAAGAGCTAAATGACGTTCAAGGTAAACCGGTAGATATCGATGGCTACTACTTCTTTGATGAAGCATTAGCGACAGAGGTAATGCGCCCAAGCCAATTATTAAACGAGACTATCGCTTCTTTATAATTGTGTTTTAAAGCATTTTAAACCTATAAAAAATACCCCGACAGTCTAAGGCTGTTGGGGCATTTTTTATAGAAAAGATGATATTTTTATCGATGACTGATAGAATAAGGGTCTTAACATCTTAATGTAATTTAGATACATTAGAAACAACCGAAAACACTACACTTAGTTCATTATGCGATATTGACATCGCATCAGACTTATAATCAGTTAACTACAATGTAGCGTCCACGATCTACTTTCAAACCATTCAGAAAAGCAGGCCGTTCAGACAAGACAGTCAAACTGCCTTCTTAACGAAACAAAAGCTCTAAGCAGACTCTCGAAGTCTCCAAGAGATTGCCTATAAAAATTAGCAACACACTATTTAGTCTAATCGCATGACCCATTATTACATAAGGGCGGCATAGGACTATTGAATTATATTTGACCCTTATTATTAATTACAACCAAAAGGAATGTCCTACTAATGTCAAAAATTATTTATACAAAAACTGACGAAGCACCAGCGCTAGCGACCTTGTCATTCTTGCCTATTGTCAAAGCATTTACCCAAACCGCAGGCGTTTCTGTCGAAACCAGCGATATTTCTGTTGCTGCGCGAGTATTGGCTGAATTCCCTGAATACTTAACTGAGGAACAGCGCGTTCCTGATAATTTGGCTGAGCTAGGTCGTCTGACCCAAGATCCAGACACCAACATCATTAAACTGCCTAACATCAGTGCCTCTGTCGGCCAGCTAAAAGCTGCTATCAAAGAGCTACAAAGCAAAGGCTTCGCCATACCTGATTTTCCAGATGATCCTAAAACCGAAGAAGAAAAAGAAATTCGTAAACGCTATGGCAAAAGCCTAGGCAGCTCGGTCAACCCAGTATTGCGTGAGGGTAACTCAGACCGCCGTGCACCAAAAGCGGTTAAAAACTACGCGCGCAAACATCCGCACTCTATGGGTGAATGGAAGCAATGGTCAAGCACGCACGTATCGCACATGCACAGCGGCGATTTTTATGATGGCGAGCAATCTCTCACACTAGACAAAGCGCGTACAGTACGTATGGAGCTGTTGACTGATAGTGGTGAGACTAAAGTCTTAAAACCAGAAATTGCGCTGCTCGATAAAGAAGTCATCGATCTGATGTTTATGAGCAAAAAAGCATTGCTTGATTTTTATGAGCGTGAAATGGAAGATTGCCGCGAAGCAGGTATCCTATTTTCATTGCACGTAAAAGCCACGATGATGAAAGTATCGCACCCTATCGTCTTCGGTCATGCGGTTAAAACTTATTATAAAGATGCTTTCCAAAAACACGGCGCGTTGTTTGATGAGCTGGGCATCAACGTCAATAACGGTATGGCCTCGTTATACGACAAAATTAAAGAGCTGCCAACCTCTCTACAAGAAGAGATTGAACGTGACCTGCATGCCTGCCAAGTGCATCGTCCTCGCCTCGCCATGGTGGATTCTAATAAAGGAATTACCAACTTCCATTCGCCAAGTGACGTGATCGTCGATGCGTCAATGCCAGCGATGATTCGCTCAGGTGGTAAAATGTGGGGCGCTGATGGCAAAATGTATGACTGTAAAGCGGTGATGCCTGAGTCTACCTTTGCCCGTATTTACCAAGAAATGATTAACTTCTGCAAGTGGCATGGCAACTTTGACCCAACCACAATGGGTACAGTTCCTAACGTTGGTTTGATGGCTCAAAAAGCAGAAGAGTACGGCTCACACGATAAAACCTTTGAATCTAGCGACACGGGCGTCGCTCGTATTGTAGACGTTGACACGGGTGAAGTATTGCTTGAGCAGCCTGTCGAAGAAGGTGACATCTGGCGCATGTGTCAGGTCAAAGACGAGCCTATCCAAGACTGGGTAAAACTTGCTGTACGCCGCGCACGCGAATCAGATACGCCGGTCATCTTCTGGTTGGACCCTTACCGTCCACACGAAAACGAGCTAATCAAAAAGGTTCAAACGTACCTAAAAGATTACGATACCGACGGCCTGCACATCGAAATCATGTCACAGGTTCGTGCCATGCGTTATACCTTAGAGCGCGTTGCTCGCGGTCTTGATACCATCTCTGCCACCGGTAATATTTTACGTGATTACCTAACAGATTTGTTCCCAATTCTAGAGTTAGGTACCAGTGCCAAAATGCTGTCTGTCGTACCTCTAATGAAAGGCGGCGGTTTGTTTGAAACAGGCGCTGGTGGTTCTGCACCGAAACACGTTCAGCAGCTGGTAGAAGAAAACCACTTGCGTTGGGATTCATTGGGTGAGTTTTTAGCCTTGACGGAGTCTTTGGAGCATTTATCAACGAATGACAACAATCCCAAAGCTAAAATATTGGCTGATACGCTGGATAAAGCGACAGAAAAACTGTTGTTAAATGACAAGTCACCATCACGTAAAACCGGTGAGCTTGATAACCGTGGTAGCCATTTCTATCTGGCCATGTACTGGGCTCAAGAGCTTGCTGCACAAGAGCAAGATAGCGAGCTAAAAGCACAATTTGCTCCACTGGCGCAAAAGCTTGAGAGCAGTGAAGACGCTATCGTCAAACAGTTCAACGAAGCGCAAGGCAAACCTATGGATCTTAAAGGTTATTACTTGGCAGATGAAGCAGTAGCTGAGCAAACCATGCGTCCAAGTAGCTTATTCAATGAAGCATTAGCATCGTTGTAATCTGCTGATATAACTTGGCTTAGTTTTATTAGCTTCGGTTCATCGGCTCAAACTGCTTTTTACTTAAGCATCTTTAAGCCTTTATTAGTTCAAAATAAAAATGCCCCTCAGATGTGAGGGGCATTTTTTTGTGTTCATTATATGAAAGAGCAATCACATTGATATCTATTCTAAGCGATTATACATAGCATCATTAATCATGATAAAGATATGATTGATCCAATTTTAAAAGGATATAGTGCTGCTGGGATTCATTTTTCGCAGCTTCTGTCAGCGCAGACAAGCACGCCCTAGTTATAAAACCATCATAAAAAATCCATTTAACCATAGCGCAACCACAAGACTGTTATAATAATAAGCAAAGTAACAAAAAGACTTTATATAAAATCAATAAAGTTATAGCTTATCGTGTTGATTTAAAAAATAATGTCTTGTAAGTCTCATATAAGCACAATAGAATGCTGCAAACTCAGGAAATACCATATTATGCCGACCTCTAGTCTCATTTTATTTAATAAACCTTATGGGGTACAAAGTCAGTTTCGTGATGACAGCAATAATAACCACACTACCCTCTCGCAGTATTTTACCGATAAATCTTTACGGGTTGCTGGCAGGCTCGATGCGACCTCAGAGGGTCTGCTCATTTTGACCAGCGATGGACGGGTCAATAAAGCCATTACCCAACCACCATCCGCAAAGAGCTTTGCAAAAAACACCCATAAACAAGGTAAAACTTACTTGGTACAAGTTGAAGGCACTGCAACGACAGCACAGCTAAATGAGCTGACTTCTGGCGTCAAACTAAAGGACGGCAAAACATTGCCTGCGACTGCGATGATGGTAGCAGAAACCGACTTGCCCATCGAGTTATGGCAGCGTGAGCCACCTATCCGTGAGCGTAAAAACGTACCTACGTCATGGTTGATGCTGACTATTTATGAAGGTAAGAATCGTCAAGTCAGACGTATGACTGCCCATGTCGGACTGCCTTGCCTGCGCTTGATACGCTGGTCAGTTGCGGGTTTTGAGTTGGGCGATTTAGCCGTTGGTGAGTTTGTACGCATTCATTTAAACAGCGAACGCTGCCAGCAGTTAGGAGTTATCGGTTAGGATTTTATAAGTTCGAGCATAATAGGTTCGAGCATATTGAACGAGTCTTTTGAATATAAAGTCATTATATTACGACTTATTAAACGTAGCGTCTCGAATGAGTAAGGTTTATCTGCTAAGCTCCAGCACTTAGCTGATTATATATCATAGGTCTCATTCATTTATCATTCGATTTTTTATAATAGGGATATGTCATGATTGTTTCTCGTCGTTTTGTCTTGTTGGCCAGCAGTATTTCTGCTGCACTTATATTGAGTGCCTGTCAGCCGAAAACAGAAGACAACGACGCAAAATCTAGCGAAGCAGCCAGCCCAACAGTTACTGATACAGCTGATAGTCAGAATGACGTTGAGGCGAATGATGAGCTCTTGGAAAGCGAAGATCTCGCTGATGAAAGCCAAATGACTGATATGCTCAAAGACTATACAAAGTCGATGACTAGAATGCATGACGAGATGATGATTGGTATGGGCTACAACGATCCTGATACCGCCTTTGCCAAAAGCATGCTTGGGCATCATCGCGGCGCGTTAGAACTCGCAAAAATCCAACTAAAATACGGCTCAGATGAGGCGATGCGTCACCTTGCCCAAGATATTATCACCGCCCAGCAATTAGAAATCAATATTTTGAACAAATGGCTTGCCAGCCACCCTGATGCGCCCAAGCCAAAACCCAATACTGAAGCGATGCAGCAGGCGTACGAGAGGAGTATGGATGTCTTGAATGCCAACATGGTATTAGGCATCGCCGACCCTATCCCTGACATGGCATTTGCACGTGGCATGCTGCCGCACCATATTAGCGCGGTAAAGATGGCAAATATTCAGCTAAAATACGGCACTGATGAAGAAATGCGGCAATTGGCACAAGATATTATCGATACCCAGCAGGCTGAAATTGAGCGCATGGAAGATTGGATTGAACATTTTAAGGCTAATAAGATTGCTGATAAAGGTATTGAAGATGGGAGTATCGAGGATGAAAGTGATGAGGATGAAGCAGACAATCAATCGCCTGAGCTGGCTTCTTAGATATTGACTTAATACTTAGTTTTTTTGAAAAACATTAAGAACACTGATAGCTATTACACAAAACCTCTGCTAAATATTGTTTAGCAGAGGTTTTTATCTTTAATCAACGGTTATAAAAACAACTAAGATCAATACTTCCAAACCAAGCTTTCAAACCAATGCACCTAGCCTTGATAACGCTCCATCGCATTAAGCCATGCTTGCCAGTCAGTTTTTACCGCTGCGTGCTCACTGCTGTCTTTTGACAAAGACTCGCTTCCCTCTTTTGCTAAATGCAGGCTTACTTTATGGGGAAATGCTTTTTCAGCATCAACAGCATCAACAGCCTCACTAGCGGCTAAAGGCTGGACATTAACACACATTAGCTCATCACGGCGAAAGAGATAACATTCGACATTATGCGCAGCCTTATTAAGCGCTGCCAACTGTTTACTATCAGCTTTGATACCATCAATCGCAATAATGACATCATGCGCTGAAATGCCAGCTCTAGCAGCGACACTAGCGCGTGCCACGCGGTTGACCTTGAGTCCAGCTGGCGTTTCAGTACAACGAATACCCCAAGGCACCTGTTTATCAGCAGTCTCTTTAGTATTGGTATGCAGGTTAATGCCGTTTGCTGTTAGTAGCGCTTCGATCGGTAATTCTTCAACGCCATTGACATAACGCTGCTCAAAGTTGTCCCAGTCAGCTGCAGGCATAAACTGCCCAATCACCGTGCCCATATCGGCACTACTGATACCGATGCGTTTATTGTCGTTTTTCTTAGCTTGAGTATAAAAAGCTTTGACCACATCAAACAAGCGATAGCGACCATTCGTTTTTTCAAGCAACGTTAGATCCAAACACAATGCCACCAATGCGCCTTTATTGTAGTAACTAATACCCGCATTGCCTGTATTCTCGTCGTTACGATACAGTTTAATCCACGCATCAAAGCTCGACTCTGCGACACTTTGGTGCGCACGCCCAGCCGTTTGATAGTAACGATTGATTTGTTCGGCCAGCAGCTTAAGATAGCTGGGCTTATCAATCACGCCAGACGCTTGCAACATAAAATCATCGATATAAGAAGTAAAGCCCTCAAATACCCATAGCAATGGCGTAAAAGCTTCGCGGCGTAGATCGACATCTAACATCACATCTGGGCGTACTGTCTTAACCCACCATGCATGAAAGTATTCATGGCTGCATAAACCCAAAAAACGCTGATAATCTGTGCTTGGTATGTTTGGCTCATCGATACTTGGTAGGTCGCGACGCGGCGTAATCAGGCTGGTTGAATTGATATGCTCAAGTCCACCATAATCCTGACCACTGGCATAAGTCATAAAAGTATAGTCATTAAAAGGCGCATCGCCCAACCAATCTAGGTAGCTCTGACAAATCTGAGTAACATCTTGCTGCAACCTGCCCATATTGGCATCGTGCTTACCCGAGAGGTAAAAACGGTGATGAAGCGTTTGATGCATATTATCTTGAACAATAAAATCAAAGGCGTCCTGCTCTGCGATTTCAAATGGGTAATCAATCAACTCGTGATAGCTGTCTGCCTGTAGCCCATAACTGTGCTGCCCATCAAGACTTAAATGAGTAGATACCAAACCACATGCCAATAGCACGCGGCTGTCTTCTTTGTCTGCTAAAAATGCAGCTGGAATAATTAAGCTGGCCTGTACAGGTTTATGTGTTTGCCCTTCAACTGCCAATGCTAGCGAGGTAAAGTTGCCGTATAGACGCTGCTGATCGACATAGGCGGTCCGCACTGATAAATCGTAACAGTACACTTCATAATGGATTTCTATGGCTTGCCCTGCCTTAACTTGTGGTAGTTGCCAAGTATTCTTATCTATTTTCGGCGCGCGATGCGTTTCAAAATCAGCCTTGCTGCCTAGCACACGATAATGCACCGCGGTAATGTTGCGGGCAAACTCACGCATCAAGTAACTACCCGGAATCCAAGCAGGCAACCAAAGCTGAGGCGAGTCGGCTGTTGCCGTAAAAGTGAGCGACACATCAACCAAATGTTCTAAAAAACGCTCGAAATCGAACCGATAACTGATATCAGCGTTTATATTATTGGCATGATTGTTAATGGTATTGGTATCCGTTGACTGACGATTAGCAGTATTGGCAAATGAGGTCATAATCTTTTTCATCCTTATTTTTAACATTATGGTAGAAGCCCTCGCCCAAAAACGCAACTGACAAACCGTGAATACCCTGCTGGCCACCTTTAAATAATAGAAAACAGCGATTGTTTCTATCAAATATGACATTTATTAGAATTAAATGACATTTTTTATTATTTTCGCCTTGAAAGTCATGTAAGGCATCTCAATTAAAGATGCTAACTGCTACAGTTACTTTAATAAACTGATGATAATTGTCTAATGACGTGGCTATTTAGCTGGCTGATTGGCTTTTTTAGGTTTATTGCAATCGTATTTAATTTTTTACACCGATATATTTAGGATATTTTATGACTACTATCGCAAAAGACACTGCCGTTCAATTCAATTACACGCTAAAAGATGACGAAGGCAACATCCTTGACCAATCTCCAGAAGGTCAACCACTTGCTTATTTACATGGTCACAGCAATATCATCCCAGGCCTAGAAAAACAATTAGAAGGCAAATCTGCTGGCGAAAAAGTAAACGCAGTTGTTGAGCCTGCTGATGGCTACGGTGAGTATCAAGAGCAAGCAGTACAACATGTACCACGTGATAACTTCCAAGGCGTTGACGACATCCAGCCTGGTATGCAGTTTCAGTCAGAAGCTGGTGGTCAAGTAATGCTAGTTACCGTTACTGCTGTAAACGATCAAGAAGTCACTGTTGATGCAAACCATCCATTGGCTGGTAAGCGTCTGACCTTTGATGTTGAAATCCAAGAAGTGCGTGCTGCTACTGAAGACGAGCTAAACCATGGCCATGTACATGGCGCTGGTGGCGTTGAGCACTAATCTCTTTTTGAGAATTTAGTGAGAATGACTAAATAATAAGCAGTTAATTCGCTTATTATCTGGTTTAAAAAGGTCGGTAGCTATGTCTACTGACCTTTTTTTGTGTTTGTCATTTATAAAGAGTGGTTTATAAAAATAAGAAGGGTTTAATTTTCTATCGATTAAGTTTCTATCGATTAAGTTTCTATCGATATCGTGGAGTCACTTTAAAAGCGATACAAGACTATTGCTTCAATCGTCTGTTTTTTATTAATTACTATTTTCCAGACGTAACAAAGCCGCATAACGACTAGCATTATGCGGCTTTTATCACCAACCATCCATGTTAACGTTATATGAGGCTTAATCCCGGGGCATCCTATAACTGTCAGGCATCCAGCCTTATCATCCTTAACCAGCAAACCACCTATCCCTGATGCGATCTTTCAGATACCAATCCCTAGTATCAATGAACCGTTTCGTTCAATCGTGCCGTACAGTTATAATCGCAGATTGGCCGATGGTTAGTAAGAGGTATAAACGTCAATCGATGTAAGCATATGCTTACATCGATTTATATAGCTGTTTTTATAGCTCAATACATCCTATTTATTCTATAGCTTCTCTTCTGGGCTAAGCAGTTCTTTGGGTTCAGCGCTGAGCATGATATAGGCCGCTTCATTAATGAATACCTCGTCTTCGGGCAACTCTGGGCGTTCATTGGCTTTCATTTGACTGCGCTCTTCAAATTTTGCATCCATTGCTGCTTGATAGGTATTCCAATTGGAATACGGGCGCTCACCAGAGGCGATGAGGCGTTTGTTTTCCGCTTCCAATGAGCGTTTTTCAATCAGCTGCATCTTGGCGCGGCGGCTATTGATATCGAGATTAACCGCCTTCTTTTCATCATCCATATCACGAATATCGTTGAGCGTTGATAAGTAAGTAAACTGCGGGTTTTTCTGTTGACGAATTTTGGACTGCTGATTTAGGGTGGCTAAAGTGTCGTCAGAAAACTTGCCTTCAGGTTTGTAAGGAGCGGTTTTAATGGTATCCCAAGGCAACGCTTTTTTCTGCGCGCGCTCGCCAAAGGTTGCGTCATCATAGATATTGACCAACTCAACGTCAGGCACAACGCCTTTATTCTGCGTACTACCACCAGTAATACGGTAAAACTTACGCTGCGTTAAAGTCGCTGAACCCAATGCCAAGCTATCGAGTTGAATTTGTGCAGAGCCTTTACCTGTTGTGGTACTGCCGACCACCAAGCCACGACCATAGTCTTGAATAGCAGCAGCGAAGATTTCACTGGCAGATGCCGATGCTAGGTTGGTCAACACCACTACCTTGCCGTCATAAAGCTGTTCGCCACCATCATCGTCACGATAGACCTGAATATTGCCGCGGTTGTCACGGATTTGTACCATCGGTCCACTCTTAATAAAGAAGCCCAGCATTTTGGCCACTTCATCTAACGAGCCGCCTGGGTTATTACGCAGATCAACCACCAAACCATCAATATTTTCTTTATTCAGCTCTTTCAGTGCTTTTTCGGTATCGATACTGACACTACGATAGTTTTCGCCATTACGGCGGGCACGATAATTTAAATAAAAACTCGGGATTTCAAGTACGCCGATACGCTTGGGTGTTTTGTCAATATTAGGACGCTGGACTTCGACGATACGCTGAGTAACGCCTGATTCTTCTTGCTGAATGATGTCACGAACCACGGTCACGTTACGGGCGCTGGCGTCCGGCGTATTAGGCTGACGCAGCTTGAGCGTGACTGAGGTACCACGCTTACCTCGAATCAAACTGACAATCTCACGTGTCGACCAGCCGACCACATCAGTCATGGTCTCCCCATCTTTTGCGATACCCACAATTAAGTCATTGGGCTTAATCTGACCAGATTTCGCCGCTGGGCCACCGTCCACTAACGTCACGATACGAGTATAATCTGGGTTTTTACGGTCAGGGCGAATAGAAACCCCGATCCCCTCTAATTGTAGGCTGGATTGGATTTGTAATTCATTGGCTTGAACCGGGGCATAGTAGTTGCTGTGCGGATCATAAGTCAGCATCGCTGTGTTTAAGATGGTCTCCATGATTTCATCATCTTTGAGACGTTTAGACTGCTCTTGCTGCCGCGACAAACGGTTTTGTAAAATCTCACTTGGCGTACGCTTATCGTTACGCACCAAATCCTGTCCACGAGTAATATCTGGATTGCTTAAAAATACTTTTTCTTTGGCTTTCTCATCTTCTTGACCCAAAGTAATACTCATCAACTGAAATTTCAGCTGACGCGACCAATAATCACGCTGCTCTTTTTTGGTTTTAAAATGCTTGAGCTTTTCACGGTCGAGGACGATGGTGTCTTTACTGGTCAAATCTAAGTCTGTTTTTAGCATTTTGCTTGCCATCACAAAATACTCGTTCGAGCGTTTACGATAACGTTCAAACACTTCTACCCCTGCAGACAAGTCTCCGCGTTTGAGGCGCGCACCAAATTCATCAGCATATTTTTTCTTAAATTCATCGACATCCGACTGCAAAAACAACGTATGGTTTGGATCAAGGCTATCAATATACATAGATAAAATCTCGCTACCTGTCTCGCTATCGAGCGGCTGATTGAGATAATGGCTACGATCCAGCAAGGCAGCTACTTGGCGGGTGGTGACTTTTTGTTCAGGCGTCTGTACAAAGCTCCCAGTATTGGTTTCTGCTACCGCAGTGCCATAGCTCTGGGCGAGAATGATACCGGCGACGCCCACTGACGCGGCACTGAGTAACCACTGTGCTGGTTGTTTTTTCATCATGTATACCTAGTTATTTTACGTTAATAATATTATTTGTTTTATCAAAATTAAAGCAGGATTGGTGAGTCACTGCCCACGACGTTTGTTATTTTTCTGCCTTCACTTTTCTGCTGGCGGTCACTTGTCATTTAGCATTGCCTTGCTGATAATACTTTTTAACAATAGCTTTTGAGCTACCACTTCTAAATTTTATTATCGTCTGCCGATATATGTTTAAAAATCAAACAATACTAACATGAGCATAAATACTGGACTGTCTCAAACTGTATAAGCAATATTACACGCTACGCCAGCACATACCAAACTTTCTAACATATTTATTATGTCTGTTTATCCATCAACATGGACAGCTATAGGTATTCACAGATTGATTTGATTGTATGACATTGTGACATTGTGACATTGTGACATTATGCTCGATTAATAATAACTGTCATAATACAACTGTCTGGATGATAGCCTAATATTGTGATTACTCATTATCTATCGTCAGTTAAACCCATTCAATTACACTCATAATATAACAATAGTTAACCTATAAGGATTACGCAATGTACGGCGTTTTAATGATCGATATCGATAGTACCGTATTAACGGCTGAGGATATTAGCTTAATCAAACAAGCACAGGTTGGTGGGGTGATATTATTTGCCCGAAATGTCACAGATGCCGCGCAAGTGCGAGCATTATGTGATGACATACGCTATCACAATCCTGATATTTTAATTGGTGTCGACCAAGAAGGTGGGCGCGTTGCCAGATTACGTAATGGATTTACCCCTCTACCTGCCATGGGTCGTCTTGGTGAGTTATTTAATAAAGACCCCAGCCAAGCGCTTGCTCGTGCCTATGATTGTGGTTATTTAATGGCGACAGAAGTATTGGCCGTAGGCATTGATTTAAGCTTTGCACCCGTACTCGATAGAGATGGTATCAGTCAGGTCATTGGCGATCGTAGCTTTCATCATGACCCGCAAGCCATTACGGCTCTGGCGACCCAGTTTATGCGCGGCATGAAAGCAGCCGGCATGGCAACCACGGGTAAGCACTTCCCCGGTCATGGTGCTATCGCCCCTGACTCACATGTGGCTGAGGCCGTCGATACACGTAGCTTTGATGAAATTATGCACAGTGATATGCAGCCTTTTGCGCAATCGTTACCCTGGCTCGATGCCTTAATGCCCGCGCACGTTATTTTCTCACAAGTGGATGACAAACCAGCAGGATTCTCTAAGATTTGGCTCAAAGACATCCTACGCAATCAGCTTGAGTTTGATGGTGTCTTATTCTCTGATGATCTATGCATGGCAGGGGCTCAAGCCGCTGGTGATGTCAGCGCTCGTGTAAAAGCTGCCATCGAAGCAGGTTGTGATATTGCGCTGGTCTGTAATGACCGCGTTGCCGCGCACGAAGCAGCAGAGACGGCGCAAGAGCTGCCTTATCCCAACCAAAACCGTATCAAAACCATGTGTGGCAATATACCCTTATGGCAAGGCGAGCTTGATGCTACTTGTCAGCAGTTTGACTACTGGCAACAAGCAAAACAAAACGTGACTCAAACCTTTTTTAATCTTGAATCTGAGGTGCAAACTTCTGACTTCAAAGACCCTACCGCTTATATATAGTTAAAATACTTTAAAAAACGCTACGATACTGTGGGTATAGTTTTTTTGCAGCCTCTGTCTGCGTAGGCACAGCAAGCAAGAAAAAACGGTACCTGCAGTACGTGATGTAGCGATATTACTTCTCACTGACTATAAATAGTCACTTATAAATAATAGCCTTAGCAAAATAAAAAAACCGCACCTTTTATAAGATGCGGTTTTTTATTGCTACGTTATTAGAAGCTTTTTAACCTCATAACCCTTGGATTAATTTGTTGGGTCAATGGCGGTACCTTGAGTTGCGTCATCACCATCTGGCAATAAATCATCGTTGTTACTGTCTAAAGGGTTTAAATCAGGATCAAGCGCATCGTTAGTAATAGCCATACCGTCATTAACATCAGCATCAGCACTAGCATTGGCATCGACTGTTTCATCATTTACCATGAACTCAATGCGGCGGTTACGAAAGCGTCCCTGTTCGGTTGAGTTATCAGCGATAGGATCTGTCTCGCCCATGCCTTTAGTCATAAGTTTGCTTGGGTCGGCGCCTTGGGCGACCAAATACTCCTTCATAGATTCGGCACGCTCTTGCGATAGCTTCATATTATAATCCGCGTCAGCCGTTTTGTCAGTGTGACCAATAATCATCAATTTCATGTTAGGCACTTGTTCCATAAGCGCCACAGCATTGTCTAACAATGGCTTGTTAGCATCTGGAATCACTGCTTTGTCTACTTCAAAGTTAACGACTTGTAAACTTAAAGCGCGCGCAACATCACGAGGATCTGGATTGTCACCAAGATCATCCATAGCTGCTTGCGATGCTGTTAAGCTATTATCGATCTCGCTTTGCTCATCCAACGGACCTTCGGCTTTTACCGTCATCGCTGGGGCAGCGGCTTGTAAGTCATCGACCAACTTATCTAATGTTGCAGCATCGGGTGCGTTAACAATAATATTATCACCTTTGATAACCATGCTGGCGTTTGGTACATTTTTGACGATAGGCAGTATAGTGGCAAGCTGGGCAGCCGCTGGCATATCTATTGCAAAATGGTCATCAACATCGGCGCGGCATTTACTGGTTTCATCACCAAAGACGCCAGTTAACGCATCCATCACATTGGTCTGTAAGGTCTCATCACCAACATTCATGCGGCAAGCGTACAGTTCACTGTTTTCACCAGTGGCAATACGCAATGACGCAGGCTCAACATCAGCAGCAACCGCTGTTTGTCCATCGTCATCTGCCGCTTGTTGCGTCGTAGCAGCTGGTGTGGCGACAGGCTCAGGAGTTTCTTGGCAACCACGCAGTAACGCCCAAGCCAAGGCCCCTAAAATAATCAAGCCAATGATGGGTAACAGCGCCTTCATAAAGCTGCCTTGCGGCTCTTCTTCATGTTGCAATGGTGCCGTACTTACCGTATCAGAAATACGCGCTCCAGCAGCAGGCGTGGTAGCCAAAATCCCGGCGGGCAAAACGGCACTTGCCCATGCAGGAATATGATGTTGATAATTTGCAAGATTATCACTCAAAAACTGTGGGACAGGTGTGGTACCAGCCAAACTTTTAATTTCGTGAAAAGCCAGCGGTGCTGCCATAGCAATCAAACCACGAGCGGCTGTTACATCAACATTATGCTTGCCAGCCAACTCACGCGCGATTTGGTCACGGTGCGAGCCATCTGTCCACACGCGATCATAGAACCCTTGGTCGTCACGGGCGATATTCTCATTGGCAAAGCGGTCGTAAGTATCATTGTCTGCCAGACGGGCGGCAAAAATAGCATAAAACTGTTCAAGTAGATTTTTCTTAGCTGGGCTACGGTCATCTTCTAGTACTGCTGGGCTGACTGTGCGCGTCAAATGACTGATAATATCCATAATATAATTCTCCTATCAATGCTTACTTGGCTTATTTGTATAATTAGAATGCTTAAAAATTGACTCAATGAAACCTTTAGGTGGTATGAAAGTATGTGGTATTAAAGTATATGAGCTGAAAGCCACGACCATGGTTGAAAAAACCATCGTCCGAGCTATATTCAATTTTTATCATTATAAAAGTATTAAGCGAGTATTAACAATCAACACGTTGTTGTGCAAATGCTACGTTAGGTAATGTTTCAGTTGTCACACGTAACCATGTATACAATAAAATATAAATTATCAACATGCCAATACGTGATTATGACCGAGACTTTATCAAGTCCTTTGCCTTGTAATACAGCAACATAGTTGATTCACTTTAAAACCGATACGCCAAATATTCTTTATGATCGAATCATTTATTGCCTTACCTGTGCAGGCTCAGCGACGATGACTGTACTGGCCATCTCATCGACTTCCTCTGGCGAAAAAGGACCTGGTGGTCTGGTCGGTCGGTTATTGCTCGGTGGATTTCTTTGTATATTGCTCGGTACGTTACGAGGAATACTATCAGCAGCATTGTTAGTATTATTAACATCATTGTTATTTGGAGCAGGAGCAGGTATCACGTTATCACCTGTATCATCATCTGATGCCTGATACTCTCCAGCCCCATTGTCATCATTACCATACTGGTTATTTGTGCCCGCACCCTCATTTTCAAACTGATTATCTTCCTCATTCATCGCATTGACATCATTGTTTTCGGGCAATGGTAGTGGTGCCGTACTATCGATTGTCATTGCTGGTGCCAAAGCACCTATATCCGTAACCAATCGCTGCAACAACATACTATCTGGTGCCTCTAACGTAAGGCGGTCGTTTTGCAACTGTAAGCGTGCAAACGGCGTTGACCTAAGCATGGTCAAGATGTTGGGTAACTTCTCTACAGAAATGTTAGCAATACTGGTTGCAGTGTCTGTTTGTACCGCCAATGTGCAAATGCTCGCCTGCTCACCAAAGCTAGTATTTAATGCATTTTGTAAGGTGCTTTGTAATGCTTCATCACCCACAGTGGCACTACAGGTATAGAGATTACCGCTATCGTCCATGCCAATGATGAGCTCGACTGGGGTCATAGTCTGCTCTGCTGGCGCAGGTGGTACGACCACAGGCGCTGTCACAACAGGTTCCACTGGCACAGTATTACTAGGCTTTATCAATAAAGCCCAAACAGCCAACCCAATCGCTGCCACCGCTCCTATTAACAAAAACACTCGTATTAGTAGGTCGTTACGTTGATTACGAGTGCGCACTTCGACTCGCTTCATGTTGTCGTTTTCTGCCAAATGATGCGCAGCTGGATTGGCATGGATGGCATCAGTACTTTCTATACCCGTACTCTCTATACCTGTACTTTCATCAGTGTTGTTTATATCAGCTACCGTCGATGAGGTAGTGGGCGCCGCCACTATCGCGCTTGTACTTCCATCAGAATCTTGAGCTTTATCTAGCGCACGATCATTCCTTGTGGCAGTACCAGCATTCACTACATTATTTGAGTTGGTGTCTTCACCAAGGCTTTGAGTCGCTGTGATAACGGGAGCCGACCATATAGGTAAATAGCTACGCAGCGCAGATTGTTCTGCTTGCAAAAATGCGGGTAGAAACTGTCCATCGGCCAATATTTTGAGCTCACGATAAGCCAATGGAGCGGCATTAATGAGTAACTGCGCGGTCTTAACCTCATCTATATGATGGGTGGCGGACAGCTCTTGAACAATAACCTGCTGCATCCTAGGGTCGTGCCATAGTTGTTCAAACAATGGACGTTCTGTGACCATATCAGCTGCCATCACTTGCTCAGCGCGAATTAACTGTGAGTAAATCTGTGGCAATGCCAGACGTGCTGCCAAAATGGCATAAAACTGCTCAAGTAAGCTAATATAGGCCACGCTACCTTGGTTATCACTGCTGCCTTGGTTATCATGGTCGCCTAATAGAGCGGGGGTTACGGTTTGTTCCAACTGCTCAATAATACTCATAGATGACTGCCTTTTTCGACCTGCACTTTAACTTTATAAAAGAATGAATGGTTCGTTTTTGTTTTATGTAGTAATACATTACCTACCCTAGAAAACTGCTGGCATTCATGACATCGTGATCGTCAGTATATGAAGCTTTACTCATTCTGCCTGACGCAGGACTACATTACTCACTATAAAAGCATAGAAATGCACTATTTTGTCACACAATAAGTTTTCGCCTCCTCATAACTACTGTTAGTATTGTTTCATTATTGGTCATATTTAGTTTTGACTAAGCCCTAATGCTAATACTTAGGCATTGAACTAGGCTCTGAACATTGCCATCATTTATAACATTGCCATTGATAATATTGGCACACACCAGGCGCGGCCTAAGGACTTTCCTTTGTTCAATCATACGACACTTATTATCATTATTACGGTTATTGTCAGCCTAATAGCGTGGCAAAACAAGACGTTTTTTAATCGGCTTATTTTTTATCCACCAGCGATAAACAATGGGCAATGGGATCGCTTTGTAACGCATGGCTTTATCCATGCCGATGGCATGCATCTGCTGTTTAATATGTTTACCTTATACTTTTTTGGTCGTGCCATCGAAGGATTGTATAAGCCATTCTTATTCGGTTATGGTTTCGTGGTTTTTTACGTATTGGCCATTATTATTGCGATGATTCCAAGCTACCTTAAGAATAAAAAAAGCGCCAGTTATTTAAGCCTTGGCGCGTCAGGCGGTGTATCGGCGGTGTTGTTTGCTTTTATTTTGCTGGCCCCATGGGAAAAAATCTATCTATTTGCGATAATCCCCATTCCTGCGATACTATTCGCGGTCGCTTATGTTGCTTATAGCATCTATGCCGATAAACGTGGTGGCTCAAATATCAATCATATGGCGCATCTATGGGGCGGCGCATTTGGGGTAATAGCCACGATTATTTTACAGCCACAAGTATTGCCACATTTCTTAAATGCCTTGCTGTCGCCTGGTTTTTAGACCTGGCTCGTTTCTATTTTTCATCGCTGTCTGAATAGTTGGCTATCGGTTGATGGCGCTTGATATCCTGTACAATGTTAACTTTAAAAATTTGATGATTTATTATGATTATAGATATTATCGGTGATATTCATGGTTATGCAGACAAGCTAGTCGGTCTGCTAAAACAATTGGGTTACGTACATAATGGTCAACATTTTGTGCCGCCAGCAGGTCATCGAGCGTTATTTATCGGTGATTTGATTGACCGTGGATCGCAGCAGGTGGAGACGCTAGAGATTGTCTTTTCCATGCTTGATGCTGACGTGGCCGATGCAGTGATGGGCAATCACGAATATAATGCGTTGGCATTTTCTACTCTTGATCCCGATAATACTAGCCAGTATTTACGCTCCCATAATGAGATACATAATCGTCAGCATGAGGCGTTTTTAGCCGAAGTACCATTTGGCTCAGAGCGACATCAGTATTGGCTACAACGCCTATATGAGATTCCTTTATGGCTCGAAACAGACTACGCTTGCTTTGTACATGCTTGCTGGGATGTCGATAGTATGGCGATACTTAAACCCCTGTTGACTGATAATAACTGCCTAACGCCGCATGGTTTAGTCGCGACTTCTAAAGAAGGCACCGCACCATTCGATGCGCTAGAGCGTGTGTTAAAAGGGGTCGAAACATCGCTACCTGATGGTATTGTAATGGTCGATAAAGAAGGTACGAAGCGCACACGAGTCAGAGTGCGTTGGTGGCTGGATGAGCTAAATAAACGCACACTTCATGAAGTTGCTCGCGCCCCTACTTCTGCATTGGCTCAGATTCCAAATGAGCTGCTGGCTGAAAATATTGATTTTGCGCTAAAAACCGATAAACCGGTATTTGTCGGTCATTATTGGCTGACTGGCGCGCCTGAACCCTTGAGTCCACAAGTCGCTTGTACCGATTATTCGGCAGCGGTAGACAGTGGTTATATGACGTGCTACCAGCTCGATACCGAACAGCCATTGCCATTAAAATCTAGTAATTTTGTACAATATCGTCATGATAATACTGCCAGTAATCATCAATAAGAGTAATGTTATTTATTTTACTTCTTAGATTAACACACCAAGTGCAACGCTAAATTATATTATAGAACACCTGATTGGGCGTTTTAAACCCTAAGCGTTTTCTTGGTCTGTTGTTTAGTTTATTCTCAATGTCCTGTATCTCATTATCAGAGACTTGTCTAAAGTCACAACCC
>NZ_RRYW01000058.1 GCF_014861365.1 Psychrobacter sp. FME6 | reverse complement strand
TTCTTTGGGTTATTATAACCTCTTAGAAGCTGTCCAATTTTATTATGCCACTACAGTTTTTGTGAGGTGCTTAGCGTGGTTGCCAATCCGAACGACATACTCATGGGTGGCTTATTACACTCCGATGCTGGTGATACGGTATAGGTTATGCTGGTTAATGCCTCTACTCGTTGGAACGAGGCTTTAACTCTATCAGGACGAGACGATAGCATTTTTTGCTATAATGTTGCTATGATAATTTATACCCTCTCCGGACGAGACTTTATAGCCGTTTTACCAAAACATAGAGATATTTATACTTTTGTGGCAATATTTAAATGATAAATACCAGAACACTTCTTAACTTTAGCCTCTTTTAACCTTATCACCTTTTGAATTTAGCATTTCTTAAATTTAACTTTTTTAAAACCCAGCATCTTTCAATAGTCATTAGGCTTGATAATAAGAATACGTCAAAAGAGCCCTAAAGATTTTGAAAAACTATAAAGCATGAAAAATTGAGAATAATATGATGACTAACACCTTGATTAATGAGCAACTGACGGTTGCAGCCATTCAAATGAATAGCCAGCAGAATATTGAAGACAATTTGGCCGATATAAAAGCCGCTATTATCGATGCAAGCACGCAAGGCGCACAGCTTGTCGTCCTACCAGAAAACTGCTGTAGTATGGGTAGGCAGTTTGCTACCGCAGAGCGGTTCGATGCGCTATCAGCAACGATAGCAGAGTATGCCCGCACCTATGGTATCTATGTATTGGCAGGCTCGCTGCCCTGCCCTTATCGTCCCGATGGCGTTATCGTTCCTGACGGTAGACTGCGTCAGGTCAGCCAGCTATTTGCACCCGATGGTACCTGTGTTGCGCGCTACGATAAAATTCATTTGTTTACCGCAACCGTTGCCGATAAACAAGGCAGCTATAACGAAGCGGCAACGTTTGAGCCGGGTACACAAACGGTCATCGTAGCGTTGGAAGTTGATTCAAGCGTTTATCAGTTGGGGATGATGGTTTGCTTTGATTTACGCTTCCCAGCCTTGGCACAGCGTTTACGCCAAGCGGGCGCGGAACTATTAACTGCGCCGTCGGCATTTACTTATTTAACAGGACAAGCGCATTGGTCGCTGTTACTACGCGCGCGCGTTAGACAGTCAATGTATGGTGATTGGCGCGGCACAAGGCGGCGAGCATGCGTATAAGGATGGCAATACGCGTCAAACTTGGGGGCACAGCACAATTACTGCTTATGATGGCACGATTATCAACAGCTATAATGATAGTGAATTGAACAAAGAAGCTGTGAATAAAGAAGCCATTAATAAAAAAGCGATGAATCAACAGCAGAAAAATTATGCAGTGGTATTAGCTACTTTAGACAAGCCAGCCCAAATACAAGGACGACAAAAAATGCCTATTTTTGATTGTCATCGTTTGACATAAACAGTTTTTTATAAAATAGTTTTTGATAAGAATAATGTTTAATATAGGCAGTTTTAAATAAAATCGATACGCTGGTGGCTACGTGCTACTGTTATAAGTTTTTCTTGCTTGCTGTTCGCAAGCGTGACAGAGGCTGCGAAAAACTTACTCCAGTAGCACTCGTATCGTTTTTAGAGTAAATCAATTATGAGCAAAGTTTTTATCAAAGATATTTTTGATAATATAATTTATAACAAACCTTTAAAACTAAATTATTGAATCACTGTCTTTAGGGGCATGTGACGCGCGCGGATGGGCGCGGTCATAAACTTGGGTGAGTTTAGCAAAATCAACATGGGTATAGATTTGCGTGGTGCTAATATCGCTATGCCCAAGCATTTCTTGTACCGCGCGCAAGTCACCGCTGCCAGATAACATGTGTGAGGCAAAACAATGACGCAATAGATGCGGATACATGTTTTGCGCGATGCCCGCACGTGTCGCCGCGACTTTTAGCCGTTGTTGCACCGCTCGGGTTGATAGACGTGTGCCTAGTTTTTCACTGATAAATAATGCACTATCCATCTGCTCTACCCACAGATTGCGATGCGGTAGATAACGATTAATGGCTTCTGCTGCTTTTGCGCCCAATGGTACCAAGCGCGTTTTATTACCTTTACCCGTCACGCGAACACGCAAGTCAGCCAAATCTACATCTGCCATATCTAGCGCCACCAACTCGCCCACACGCAGACCGCTGCTATAAAGCAGTTCAAACATGGCTTTATCTCTTAACCACAAACGCGCTTGTTCGGGCGTATCAGGGATTTCTTGGTCGAGCAGTTGCGTGAGTAAATCGACGTCAGCGATAGACGGTAGCGGTCTAGGGCTACGCTTAAGCTGGTAGCCCGTCGTTGGATTGATACGCGCCAAACCCTCTTCAATCAACCAGCCATAAAAATGGCGGATAGCCGACAGCTCTTGCTGGACGCTAGCAAGTGCAAGCTTGTCTTCATCAAGCCGTTGACTGATATGCTGGGCTAATTGACGCTTATCACAACGAGTCCACGTCAGCCGCTTACCACGCAAAAACAGCGCCAATTGATTCAAACCCGAGAAATAAGCCACCAGTGTGTGTTCGGAGTGGTTACGCACTGACAAGGTATTTAGCCAACGATGCACAGGTATCAACAGTTCGCGTAGCGCTGCATCTGCTTCGATGGTTTGAGCCAATTCTGCTGATAGCCATGATTGCGGGTCTGAATCTACTGTAGGCGCCATTGTCATATCGATTAGCCTTCTGAATTGGGTTTAATACCCGCTTGCGCCATCAGACCATCTGGACTAAATACCCCTTCATAAACAAAAGCGGTTGGCCCTGTCATCATCACAGAATAGCCTGGCTGCCACTTAACAATCATGCTGCCACCGTAGAGCTGGGCGCGCACATCTTCACCTTCATCGAGCCAGCCTTCGCGTATGCCAACGGCCACTGCCGCACAAGCGCCTGTACCACAAGCTTGAGTCTCACCCACGCCGCGCTCATAAACCCGCAAACGAATATGACGCTGGTTCATCACTTGCATAAAACCGACATTGACGCGCTCTGGAAAGGCTGGATGCGCTTCGATAGCCTTGCCCAGTTTTTCGACGTCAGCATCGAGTACGTTATCAACTTTGATAACGGCATGCGGGTTGCCCATATTGGCGACATATAACTGCACAGGTGTGCCATTAACATCGAGATGATAGGCGTTTTGAATCTTGGTGGTGGCTTTTGGGGTAAAGGGAATCTCACTTGGTTCAAACTTGGGTTTACCCATATCGACTTCTACCCAGCCATAGCGGTCAGTCGTCAAAGAAATAATACCGCTCGCCGTCTCAACGCGCAGGCGTTGTTTAAAGGACAGTTTACGTGCTTGCACAAAACGGGCAAAACAGCGTGCGCCATTGCCACACTGCTCGATCTCTGTCCCATCGGTATTAAAAATACGATAACTAAAATCAACGTCAGGGCGCATTGGTGGCTCAACGATGAGCAATTGATCGAAGCCAATGCCCAAATGACGATCGCCCAATAACTGTACCAAATCCTTGGTTAATTCTAAGCGTTGGGTCACCAAATCGATGACCATAAAATCATTACCCAGCCCATGCATTTTTGTAAATTCTATTAGCATATCCTTGTTATCCTATCCTATTTTTATGTATGGCTTATATTAGCACGCTGCCAGATACAATCATAATTATCACCGCTACCAAACACTAAGTTCACTTTATACTAATACCAAACCCAAAAAGTACGATTAGCTGCGTCAAACTCGTTTAGTCTACAGCTCGTAGCACTTACACTCGTTTTCCTTGCTACTCTAATTTTTGTGAATGGTATAAACTATATCTTATACAGGCAAACTGATGCCCTTTATTAGAGCCCACCATAATTAAAGCTCACCATAAAAAACCCATCGCCGTTATGACAATGGGTCGTTTTTTATTAATAGATCGAGAAAAACGTAAATTTAGCAATAATTAATAGGATTATTTGTCCTGCCACAGTACTTCATCCGCATATAGCGCTTCAATGGTTTCGCGCTGTCGAATCAGTTGATGACAATCATCAGCGACCATTACCTCACTAGCACGCGGACGCGAATTATAGTTGCTACTCATGGCGAAACCATAAGCACCCGCACCAGTTATTGCCAAGATGTCGCCTGTAGCTAACGATAATAAACGGTCTTTTGCTAAAAAGTCGCCCGTTTCACAAATTGCACCGACGATATCCCACGGCTGCGTGCCGTCAGTCTCCAAACCATTTTTAGGTAAGGTTGCAGGAATAACGGCCATTTCAGCTTGATATAAAGCGGGACGTATCAGATCATTCATTGCCGCATCGACGATGGCGAAATTTTTGTGCTCGGTTGGTTTTAACACATCGACACGTGTTAACAGTACACCAGCGTTGGCGACGATACTGCGACCCGGCTCGAAGAATACCGTCAAGCCAAGCTCGCTAAGTTTGGGTAATAACGCGCTTGCAAACTCACCGATAGATACAGGGGTTTCGTCGATATAGCGTACGCCAAGACCGCCGCCTAAATCAATATGACGCAGCTCGATACCTTTATCACGCAATTTATGTATCAGCTCAATAACTTTATCTAACGCAGCAACAAATGGCGCAACCTCGGTTAATTGCGAGCCAATATGGCAATCGATACCGACGATATCGATATGAGACAGCTCAGCAGCTTGTTGGTAAACAGCAACCGCTTCTTCATGGGCGATACCAAACTTATTGTCTTTTAACCCTGTTGAGATATAAGGGTGGGTCTTGGCGTCGACGTTTGGATTAACCCGTAGCGATATCGGCGCTGACTTATCAAGCTGCTGAGCAACCTCATTGATTAAAGTCAGCTCACTAATAGACTCGACGTTAAAGCAGCCAATACCTTGGTTAAGCGCGTATTCAATATCGCTATAAGTTTTACCGACACCTGAAAACACCACCCTTGACGCCGCGCCACCTGCGGCTAATACGCGCATCAGCTCACCGCGTGAGACGATATCGAACCCTGCCCCTGCCTGTGCCAATACACCAAGTACAGCCAGATTAGAGTTGGCCTTCACCGCATAACAAATCTGATGGTTTAAGCTGGCAAAGCTATCGGTATAAGCCTGATAGACATCCAAAATTGCTTGTTTAGAATACACGTAGCACGGTGTATCGTAGCACTCGACCAACGCTTCAATACTCACTTGCTCCATATATAAGGCATTATTTTGGTAATGCAGCTCGGGTAAGTGGGCAGTTAAAGCTTCAGGATTGACATAAAGTCCTTGCTCCGTTTGGGTAGTAACTGATTGATCGACGCCAGCATCGGTTGCGCCAGCTTGTAGCTCAGAATGACTCATATAAACATCTCTAATTTAATCAGGTTATCAAGGTAAACATAAAATTTAGGACCAACCCTAAAAACGCTGTGACAGATTTATTTTAATGCCAATCAATAATCATTGGGATCGTTACTAGGCTCAGGTAGCACTTGCTTTTGCTCTAGGTAACGCTCTTTTTGATAATCGTTATCGTCAATACCGGCGAAGGCTGCATCTTGTGGGTTGCTGGTACTGTCGAGCGCGGGCGTATTGCTCTCAACCGTTTGGCTGCTAGAGTCGACAAGATATAAATCACCCTTTTGCCCGCAGCCCATTAATGCGGCCGACCCTATGATCACAGTAGTACCGAGTATTAAATGATAAATGACATGACGGCTGACGCTAACAACTGAGTTAGCGCCTGTAAATTTTTCGGTACGGCTTATAGTAAACATAAAAAGTATAACCTGTAATCTTGCGACGGTTTATAAATGATAAATGGGGTAAATAAGACCACTTTTAATCATAGCATTATTTGATAAAGCTGTGCACATACTAGAGCGCATTGAACACAGCAAGTGAGGGGTAATTGTCCCAGCAGTGCTGTGTCTTTTAACTTGAATTGACTATATTAATAACAGCACTCTCCATTCAGCACTCAGCTAATGAAAGCGACTTTATGCTTATTTAGAAAAATTTACTTACAATTTTTATTAGTATTTGTTTTCAGTCGTGGCCTCTGATAAATACTGGCTAAGCTCGGTGTACAGTTGTATTGAGCCATCCGAAGCCCTAATTTTTAAACCTTATAGTTATCGTGGTATAGCCACCAAAATATGTTACATTATACTCAGGTCTTGTGGCTGTAATGAGGCGCTAGCGTGCGACTCATCGATACTGATAGTGTTACTGATAGACCGTGACAAATAGTTCCAGACCCAGAGTAACCGAGATCAGCAATGTACTTGTTTGGCGTTTGTCAGCATGGATATGGCTGGTTTTTGTGTATTTACCGGTGTTCATCTAGGATGAGTCACCATTTATAAAATATAATCTAAGGATAGAGTATGAGCGCCAGCCTAACCACCACTTTTGATGATAAAAACACCGAAGCATCAACCTTGACCAACCCTACCCTAGTCCTTAACTGCGGTTCCTCTTCTATCAAATACGCGCTGATTAGCGACGACGACACTACTCGTATCACTGGCCTAGCCGAAAACTTAGGACTCGATACGGCCCGTATCAAACATACTACCCTCAATGGCGACAAGTTAGAAATTGCCATTACTGGTGGCCGCCATGAACTTGCCTTGAAAAAAATTCTTGAACTATTAGAGCAGTACCACTTTATCGCAGTGGGGCATCGCGTGGTGCATGGTGGCCGTGAGTACTCTGAGGCGGTTCGTGTTGACGACCATGTCTTAGCAGAAGTTAAACGCTTAAAAGTATTAGCACCGCTACACAATCCTGCTAATGCTTTGGGCATCGAAGCGGTACAAGCCATTTATCCTGAAATCCCACAAGTGGTCGTCTTCGATACAGCTTTCCATCAAACCATGCCGCCTGTTGCCTTCCGCTATCCGCTACCAAAAGCTATGTACGAAGAGCATAAAATCCGCCGTTATGGTTTCCATGGTACCTCTCATGCCTACGTCTCAGAACGTGCAAGCGAAATTACTGAGTCTAAAGCGCCACATGGTTGGCTCACAGCTCATCTAGGTAATGGTTGCTCAGCGACGGCCGTTTATGATGGCAAAAGTCTTGATACCAGTATGGGACTGACGCCACTTGAGGGCCTAATGATGGGGACACGTAGTGGCGATGTCGACCCAAGCTTACACATACATCTAAAGCGTCAGCTTGGTATGAGCTTAGAAGATATCGATACGATACTCAATAAAGAAAGTGGTCTGCTTGGTATCTCAGGCCTATCCAATGATCTACGCACTATCGAGCAAGCGGCTGATGAAGGTCATCAAGACGCCAAACTTGCTATCGAAATGTTCTGCTACCGCGTCGCTAAATATCTTGCCAGTCTAAGCTGCGCTCTACCTACCTTTACTGGTATCGTCTTTACTGGTGGTATCGGTGAAAATTCTGTCACCACGCGTACACGTATCTTAGAGATGATGCCGCATTTTGGTATCAAAGTAGATACTGATAAGAACGCCAGCTTGGTCGGTGGTAGTGAAGGCAGCTTCCATTCAGACGATAGTAACATCGAGCTGTGGGTGGTGCCAACCGATGAAGAATGCCGCATCGCTCAAGAAACTCGTCAGGCTTTAAACTTAGATTAATCTCGATTATTTTTGCTCAGCGCTTCTTATAGAAATACTGTCTTTTAGAGACCTTTTTTTAGAAGTACTGTCTTTTAGAAATGATACAAGAAGCGCGACGTTTTGCTCATTTCAGTACGGATGAATTGAGCTTTAAAAATATAATAAACCGTAGGATACTTTATGCAAACCATTTTACTCGTTCCCATCAGCCGCGGTATCGGTGTGACTTCAGCAGCACTTGGACTGATCCGTGCTTTTGATTACAACGGTATAAAAGCAGGCTTTATGAAGCCATTTTTGCAGGACGATACGCTCGATAAGCAAAACAGCTTAGACAGCTCAAGCGCCTTAACCATGCATGCTTTTGGCCTAACCCCGCCTAAGTCTATCAACCGTCAGCGTGTTGAGCGCATGATTGGTGATGGCAATCTCGATGACCTGCTCGAAGAAGTGGTCGTCAATTATAATACCATCGGTGACGACCATGACGTGGTCATCTGTGAGGGTTTAGTACCAACCACCGAGACCTCTTATGCCTCACAAATCAACCGCGCCATTGCTCACGCGCTTGATGCCAAAATTATATTTGTCAGTACCGCTGATACCAGCAAACCCGCTTATCTGGCCGATAAGCTCGATGTCCACGCTCGTGAGTTTGGCGGTATCGCCCATGAGCGCACGCTTGGTGTGATTTTGATGCGTGTGCAAAATGTACCAAACACTTTTGAGACCCAACCTGTCGCTCCTGGTGAAGCCGTCGTCAGTTTAGATGAAAACTTCATGCAAGAAGTCCAGCGTTTATCACCTCATTTTGACACAGAAGCCTTTCGTTTAATCGGCGTGGTACCTTTTAGTGACTCACTCTCTGTGCCTCGTACCTGGGATATCGCCGCTGAGCTTGATGCCAAATGGCTCAATGTCGGTGAGGCAAAATCACGCCGTATCAGCCGTATTAGCTTAACTGCACGCTCCGTTGCCCGTATTGATGAAGTCTTTAAGCGCGGCACCCTTGTCGTGGTACCTGGTGATCGTGATGATTTGCTATTGGCGGCTGGCTTGGCCTGTATCAACGGCATCCCACTAGCAGGTCTGGTATTAACAGGTGGCGTCGAGCCAAGTGACACCGTCGCTGAGCTATGGCATTCTGCGCTCAAAACAGGCATCCCGGTGATGAGTGTCGAAAGCGACAGTTATGAGACGGTACAAAGCCTTGTCCATATGAGCGCTGAGATTCCAAGTGATGATACCGAGCGCGCCGAAGAAGTGGCTCGTTATGTTGCCGCACATCTAAATCTTGACTGGATTAAAGAGTATTTCAGCCAAGATTATGAGACGCGCTTATCACCATCAGCGTTCCGCCATCAAGTGGTCAAAAAAGCGCAAAATGCTAAGAAACGTATCGTCCTACCAGAAGGCTGTGAGCCGCGCACGGTAGAGGCGGCTTGTATCTGTCAAAGCCGTGGTATTGCCAATTGTGTGTTAATTGCTAAGCGTAGTGAAGTCGAACAAGTGGCCAAAAACCGCGACTTGGTATTGCCCGAAGGGTTAGAGATTATCGACCCTGATAGCCTCGATATGAGCAAATATATCGCTGCCGTCGTGGAACGCCGCAACGGCAAGACTGGCCCAGATGTCGCTGCTGAGTACCTAAAAGATACCGTCTATCTAGGCACTACCATGCTCCAAATGGACGAAGTCGACGGCTTAGTCTCTGGGGCGATTCATACTACGGCCAACACCGTCCGTCCAGCATTTCAGTTGATTAAAACCGCACCGCAGTACTCGCTCGTGTCGTCAGTATTCTTTATGCTGTTGCCTGAGCAAGTGGTGGTCTACGGTGACTGTGCTATCAACCCTGATCCTAACGCGGAAGAGCTAGCAGAGATTGCTATTCAATCAGCACAGTCTGCTGCCGCCTTCGGTATTGATCCAAAAGTCGCGATGATTAGCTACTCTACTGGCTCATCAGGAACGGGCGCAGATGTCGAAAAAGTCACTCGTGCGACCCAAATCGTACGCGAACGTGCGCCAGATCTAAAAGTCGATGGTCCACTACAGTATGATGCGGCCTCTGTGATGAGCGTCGGCAAGCAAAAAGCGCCTGACTCACCGGTTGCCGGACAAGCCAACGTCTTTATCTTCCCAGACCTCAATACGGGCAACACCACTTATAAAGCAGTTCAACGCAGTGCCAATGTCATTAGTGTCGGTCCGATGTTGCAAGGTTTGAACAAGCCAGTAAACGACTTGTCACGTGGTGCACTGGTCGATGATATTGTCTATACCATCGCTCTCACCGCCATCCAAGCTTATAGCGATGCGATTTAATCGTTGTAATATTTATTAAGCGTTTTCATATATAACCGACTGTCATTATGATAGTCGGTTTTTTATTAGCTGTTAAAGGTGATATAGTCAATGCTGAATATAGTCAGTGAAAAGTAATATTGATACATCGCCTACAGCTGGTATAACTTTTTCTTGCTTGCTGTGCCTGCGCAGACAAAGGCGGCAAAAAACTTATACCAGCTGTACCCTAGTGTTTTGACAGTAAAATAAAAACCACCCTTTTCTTATTATCTCCTTACTTACTCTTTCATTTATGTTAAATACGTCTAATAAGCAATCAAGCCAAAGTCAAAAGTCCAAACCTGCCATTCGTGCTTACTTGGGTGGCTCGTTTGACCCAGTGCATGATGGTCATTTGCAAATGTCGTTGTACGTTTATGAATGTTTATTGCCGATAGCTAAGCAACAACAGCGTGCGCTACACGTCTCATTATTGCCTAATGCGCGCTCGCCATTTAAACAACATAGCACCAATCCTGCGCATCGATTGGCCATGTTAAAATTGGCGACCCAAAATACACCGCTAGAAGTTAATGAGCTTGAGCTATGGCAAACGCCGCCTGTCTATACCATCGATAGTGTGACAACATTGCGCGCGCACCACCCACAAGACAGTTTGATATTTATGATGGGAATGGACAGTGCGCGCAGTTTGGAAAAATGGAAAGACGGTTTAACACTGACAGATTACGTCAACTTATGGGTTTTTAATCGTAACGACCCCGTTAATATTAATAAAAACGTCTTTGAGAATAATATGCCGACTCAATTACAGTCTCAATTACAGTTGCAGTCTCAACTTCCCACATCGCTACACCCTTTCGTCGTCGACTCGATAGCCAAGCTTTTAACGCCAAATACTCAAAGCTCAGCGGATAGCAGTGTTTTAAAAAATAGATATCAAGGCCATATTTATATAGACTCGCGCGCTATCGCCGCGGTATCGAGTACGCAAATACGGCAACAGTTACAGCAAGCGTCTATGTCATTAGATATAAAACACGCCACCCAAACGCAAATTGCCTCTGCTGTGCCAATAAATGATATTATGAGCCATCCCAAAGCCAATCCAGCAACTAAATGGCTAAATCCTGCTGTTTATCAATATATTATCGCCCATCAGCTATATTCTGCTGCTCAATTCCGTTAAAATCACCTTATCTTTATCATTTTGCCCATGCCAACTCTAAAAACGTCTGGCTACCTATACTCAGTTGGACAACACCAACTCAGGCAAGTTGATAATTTACCCCTTTATTTTTAATATTTACGATTCAAGAGATTAAGATTTATGACCAACACCATGACCGACGACCGCTTAAAAGAGTGTTTGACCCTCGTTGAAAGCGCGCTAGACAATATGAAAGCGAAAAACATCACCGTCATCGACGTCGAAGATTTGACCGACGTAATGGAGCGCATCGTCATCGCTGACGGCACGTCAAAACGCCATGTACGGGCAATGGCTGACAGTGTCGGCGCTGAAGCTAAGCAAGCGGGCTTCATGCCACTTGGCCGTGAAGGCGGTGTCGACTCTGACTGGACGCTGATCGATTTGGGCGCTGTCGTCGTGCATATGATGACCCCGCAAGCACGTGAGTTCTACGACCTAGAAGGCCTATGGTCATCACCTGATCAATTGGCTGAGCTGGTCGCTGTACCACGTGAGAAAAAAGCGGGTCGTCGTAACTAAAACCACTTTTCTATATGCTGTATAAGTAAAAAAGGCTAGAATTATCTGGCCTTTTTTTATGCCTGAGCGTTGATAAATAGTCATAGGCATGACCAGTTCAAAATAAAATCAAAGCGTTAATAATCAGGTGTTGCTGCATCGGTTTTAAAGTGAGTCCTCTATATCGTCCCTAAGTTGAACCTACTTCACGTTTTAAATAAGCTGAAAGCCGCCAACGATTACGCTAAGATAGTTGCCATGATTCAAGAATATTTTCTTAGGACATTCAATGAGCATAGAAACAGTAAAAACCTCTACCCGATCCACTCAGACCACCAAGGCTAACTTCAACCAAGCGCTGCCGCTACATATCGCTAACCTAATCTGTGTCCGTGCTGGCAAGGCCATGCCGTTCGCCCGTGAGCAAATGAGCGCTATCGATAAAACGCCCATCAAAGCACCTGTCGCCGTCGATTTTATGGGCTTGACCACCGATGAACAAGCCGATCGACGTCATCATGGTGGCCCATTAAAAGCGGTGCATCAATTGCCAGTTGCGACTTATGAAAAAATTAACGCAGAATTTGCTTTAAAAGTACGTATCGGCACATTGGGCGAAAACCTAACCACCGAAGCAGTGAACGGTTTGCCAGAGATGGACGAGACGACTGTCTGTATCGGAGACGTTTTTCAGTATGGCAGGCAGTATGGAAAAGATGAAAACAATGGCACTGATAATAATAGCGACAGCGTGCAATTACGCATTGTTCAGCCGCGCCGTCCTTGCTATAAAATTAATGACCAAATCGGACAGTTTAGCAAAGTACCCAATATCGCCTCGTGGGTGACCAAACAAGGTATCGCTGGCTGGTACTTTGAGGTGGAACGCGCGGGCATTATTAGTGCTGATTTGCCGGTTTATTTAATCGAGCGACCTTATCCCTTTGCCACGCTTGATAAGCTATGGCAATTGTCAAACTCAAAAGAAAAATTTGACGCAGAAGTAATTGAGCCTTGGCTTGCAATTGAGTGCTTGGAGAAGAGTTGGAAGGTGGTTTTGGCGAAGAAGATTGAGAAGGTTTAAATATTATAGGCTTTAAACCATCAATCTAAACAAAATAGTGAGAGTTTTAATATGAGCATTTATACCCTAGAGAATAAGCAGTTATTAGCAATTAAGCCTACTAACTTTGTCGTTGAATCTATTTTTGAGCGAAATGATTTACAGGAAGCCTTTAAGAATAATATAGATATTATTGCTCCTAACTGTTTGGTGATTGCGGAAGAGTTTGCTGATTGGCAGGGTTCAAGAAAGAGAATAGATTTATTGGCTATCGATAAACAAGCAAATCTAGTCGTTATTGAGCTCAAAAGAACTGAGACAGGCGACCATATGGAGCTACAGGCTTTACGTTATGCCTCTATGATTTCTACCATGACTTTTGAGGACGCTATAGAAGTCTTTCATAGATATAAACAAAAAAATGGTTGCCCTAGCTACTCCTTAGAAGAAGCAAAAAATGCAATTGAATATTTTGTTGAGGTTAATATTGATGAGTCAGGTTTCGCAGAAGACGTTAAAACGATTTTAGTATCGCAAGACTTTTCTGTTGAGCTAACCACTTCGGTAATTTGGTTGAATGAACGTAATTTAGACATTACCTGTATGAAAATACAGCCATATAACGATAACGGGAAAATACTAATTGATATTCAGCAGATCATCCCTTTGCCTGAGGCAGAAGATTATCAAATCAAGGTAAGACGTAAGTTGGAGGAGAAGCGAGATACACGTAAGGAAAGCTCACGAGATTATTCAAAATATCGTTTTAATGACATGGAACTTGGTAAAGGCAGACTTGCCTTAGAGATTATTAAACATCATCTTAATCAAAACCCAAACAAGCCCATCGAAGCTTTAATCCATGATTTTGTTAATATTCCTCACTCTCAACCTATTATAGAAAGCTTAGAAGCCGCTAGAAAAGCTGCAAAAGATACAGGTAGAGCCAGATACTTCATATATGACAATGATATTTTGACAACAAATGATGGCGCTAAATATGTCGTATCGAGCCAATGGAGTAAAGATAATATCGAAGATATGATTGAAACTACTAATGAAGTATTCGGTTATCAAATCGAAAAAGTCTCAGCTATGAATAGCCCAGAAAAAAGAAAAATCAATATTGAAAACTATGAAATTATTCAGTTGGAAGACTCAACGATTACTGTAAATAAAGATGGCGTAGAAGTAATTGCTAAACCTGTCTTAAGAGAGCTTTGTAGCCAGTTCAATATTGAGCTTTGTAATAGTAAGGGCAATGAAAAAAACACTCGCAGTTTAGGTAATGAGCTTATCAACGCTTTCGAACAAACAAACCTTATAATAGGCACCTAAAACTTTATAATTAACCTGTTTTATATTTCTCCAACCCAGAGCATTTCATGGCAAAAAATATTACTGCTTTAGCATTTTCGACATTGTTTATAGCCTCGCTACTCACTGGATGCGCTACGACGACCTCTCAAGTAGCTACTCCTGAAAAATACATCATAGATAGCGAAACCTATCAAGCCTCTGGCAAAAGTCAGCGTATTAAAACCATCGTCCTGCATTATACGGTGAGCAATAATGCCAGATCTATAAAAACATTGACCACCGGTCAAGTCAGCGCCCACTATCTGGTTTTAGACAGCAACGATGACAAGATTTATAACCTAGTGCCTGAGTCTGAGCGCGCTTGGCATGCTGGTAATGGCGGCTTTGCAGGCAGAACGATACTCAACGATACCTCTATCGGCATCGAGATTGTCAATAGCGGGATTCAACCTAAATATCGTGAGGCGCTAAAAAACGACAAACTCGACTACCATCCTTACGAGCATTATGTCGAATTTAATGAGTTGCAGATTAAAAAAATCGCGCAACTGGTACAAGACCTAGCAAAGAGATATGGCATCTCACCAAAAAATATCATTGGTCATGCTGATCTAGCGCCTACGCGCAAAATCGACCCCGGTGCAAAGTTCCCTTGGCAACGATTGTATATCGATTACGGTATTGGCGCTTGGTATGATGAATTTGATAAACAGTTCTTTACGAATCAAGACGAGTTTACAGCGGCAACGATACCCGAGATCAAACAAGCCTTTCGCGACTACGGTTATCAAATTAACGACAGCGATGAGTGGGATAAAGCCAGTCGTGATGTGATTTATGCCTTTCAATTACACTTTAGACCACAGCAGCCAACTGGCGAGATGGATTTAGAGACTTATGCGATTTTAAAGGCACTAAACAATAAGTATGCGGATCGTGATGATTTCTATTGAGTTCATGTCTTATTGAGGACATGGCCTAATATAAGGCTCTTTAATGAAAGGTATAAAATGACACTACGCATCCACGCCCTATTCCATACCGATTACGAAGACCTGAGTTTCATCAAACAATGGGCAAATAACCACCATCATAGGATGAGCGTTAGTCGATCTTACGATAACGACTCCTTGCCAGCGCAAGACAGCTTTGATTGGCTCATCGTGATGGGTGGACCGATGAGCGTCCACGATGAGGAAAAATATCCTTGGTTAAGCGCTGAAAAGCACTTGATTAGACAAGCTATTGATACTGGAAAAACGGTAATCGGTATCTGCTTAGGGGCGCAACTGCTCGCGCATTGTTTGGGCGCTAGTGTCCAGCCGTCTAGCGTAAAGGAAATCGGTTGGTTACCCATTCGTTTGACGCCCGAAGGACAGCTGCATCCTTTATTACAGGATTTACCTAAGCAAGAGTTTACCGTGTTTCACTTTCATGGCGATGGTTTTGACTGTCCAAAAGGGGCGAGTATTATCGCAACGTCAGAGGCTTGGGCGAATCAAGGCTTTATCTATCAAACTCCGCAGCATGAAGTTTTAGATAATTGGGTAATGGGTTGGCAGTGTCATTTTGAAGTGACTAAAGACAGTCTCGTTAAGATGGTCGCAAATGGCAATGACGCTATCCAAAGTGGACTTAAAGATTATCCCAAAACCGTGCAATCAGCGGCTGAGATCATCGCGCTAGGTGATAAATATATCGAAGACAACAACGCAAGATTAGCCGCTATACTAAATCGGATAGCGAATAGCGGATAATTAAATAATCAGGAGAATAAACCATGGGTCACTCACAATATAACGAACAAGATGAGCTGCAAAAATATCTAGAAGAAAAAGCCAAACAAGAGCAAGAAAAAGAACAGAAATCTGAGCCTCTCTCTGCGTATGACGCTTGTGTATTAAAAGAAAGCGCTAAGATTCATGAGTTGATCGCTGAAGCGCAAGGCGAGACTTTAGAGAGTTCGAAGGATGAATAGCCATCTATCCGTCAATACCTTATATCATTGGCATTATGAAGATGCGCAAGTTGATGTCTTTTGCTTGATGAGACAGGAATAGGCAGCCTTGAGGCCAATACTATAATCAAACAACATATATAGTTTCAACAAAATAGTCTCTGTCAGTTCCTTAGCTGAATTCTATACAGCCCCTTAGCTATTTAGGCTACTTATTGAGATGGGCTAATGATAAAATTACCGCTTACGGGGTTATAGGTAGTATCACTGCTCGCACCATATCGTTGGTTTCTAATATCGTCAGTTTTACTGAAAGCTAGGGTGATGCGCGGCTTTGATAATTTGGTCTTATCATCGGCCCTAATATCTGCATTATCAAAGCAGACTCCAATAATATTAAAAAAGGAACCTTTATGTATCAAGCTTTTCAGAAGCATCTACAGCAAGAAATCAGCGATATACGCGCGGCAGGATTGTATAAAACCGAGCGCATTATAACTTCCCCGCAAGATGCGCTAATCAAGATCGCCGATGGCCGTGAGGTGCTTAACTTTTGTGCCAATAATTACCTTGGATTGTCTGACCACCCTGAGATTAAAAAGGCGGCTATTCAAGCCATTGAAGACTCAGGTTATGGCATGTCATCGGTGCGTTTTATTTGTGGTACGCAAGATTTGCATAAGCAATTAGAGGCGGCGATTTCTAAGTTTTTTAATACCGAAGATACGATTCTTTATGCGGCCTGTTTCGATGCCAATGGCGGTGCATTTGAGCCACTACTGACCGGCGAGGATGCCATTATTTCTGATTCGTTAAATCATGCCTCAATCATTGATGGTGTGCGCCTGTGTAAAGCCGTACGTTTCCGCTATGCCAATGCGGATATGCAAGATTTAGAGACTCAATTACAAGCGGCGCAAGCACAGCGTTTTCGTTTAATTGTCACCGATGGTGTGTTTTCAATGGATGGTAATGTGGCGCCAATGGATGAGATTTATGCGTTGGCACAAAAATATGATGCCATGGTGATGATTGACGAGTCGCATTCAGCAGGCGTCGTCGGTCGCACTGGTGGCGGCGTGACTGAATTGTTTAATCTACGTGGTGATATTGAGCTTATCACTGGTACCTTAGGCAAGGCATTTGGCGGTGCTATCGGCGGCTTTACGACGGGTAAAAAGGAAATAATTGAGATGTTGCGTCAACGCTCACGCCCGTATCTGTTTTCAAACTCCATTCCTCCCATGGTGGCTGCAGCTGGGGTAAAAGCGTTTGAGATGCTAGCGCAAGACAATACCTTACAAGACCAATTGCATGCAAATACCGCCTATTTCGTTAAGCAAATGCAAGATGCGGGCTTCGATATCAAGCCCACCGAATCGGCAATTTGTGCGGTTATGCTTTATGACGCAACTGTCTCTCAGCAAATGGCAGATGCGCTGCTTTGCGAGGGCATTTATGTGATTGGCTTCTTCTATCCTGTCGTACCTAAAGACGAGGCTCGCATCCGTGTCCAGCTCTCTGCCGCCCATACTCGCGAGCAGCTAGACCAGTGTATCGCCGCCTTCATCAAAGTCGCCAAGCAAATGAAGGTGATTGATTAGAACGTGTTTAACACACCCTAAGAGCAGTTCAGTATTTATCTAGATTCAACAATAAAATGCAACACAGCTAAATAAGAGAAAAGTATGAAAGCACTGGTTAAAGCCCATGACAAGAAAGGCATCTGGATGCAAGACATGCCAGAACCTACAGTTGGCATCAATGACGTTAAAATAAAAATTAAAAAAACCGCCATTTGTGGTACAGATTTGCATATTTATAAGTGGGATGAGTGGTCACAAAAAACCATAAAAACACCAATGATTATCGGACATGAATACGTCGGTATCATTAGTGAAGTGGGCGATGGTGTGCAGCATTTTGAAGTGGGTGATCGAGTCACAGGCGAAGGACATATCGCTTGCGGGCATTGTCGTAACTGCCGCCGTGGTAAGCTACATGTGTGCGAAAACACTATAGGCGTGGGCGTTGACCGCGATGGCGCGTTTGCCGAATATTTGGTGATACCTGCCGATAATGCCATAAAACTCGATGAGCGTATCAGTGATGACATGGCAGCCATTATGGATCCCTTTGGCAATGCCACTCATACCGCCTTATCATTTCCTGTACTTGGTGAGGATGTGCTGATTACCGGTGCGGGGCTGATTGGTTCAATGGCAACGGCGATTTGCCGCTTCGCAGGGGCGCGTAATATTGTGGCGAGTGATATCAGCGATTATCGCTTAGAGCTTGCCAAAAAAATGGGCGCGACTATGACCGTAAACCCAGCCAAAGGTGAAACCATCGAAGGCGCTATCGATACGTTAAACATGCACGGCTTTGATGTTGGGCTTGAAATGTCTGGCTCACCTCAAGCTTTTGATTCGATGATTAGTAACATGTATAACGGCTCTAAAATCGCTCTCTTGGGCATTTTACCTAACACCACCACGGTAGATTGGAGCAAGATTATTTTTAAGGCATTAACCCTGAAGGGTATTTATGGACGTGAGATGTGGGAGACTTGGTATCAGATGGAGCAAATGCTGATTAGCGGTATTGATTTGTCGCCAATCATTACCCATCGCCTGCACATTGATGATTTTCAAGAAGGCTTTGATATCATGGAAAGTGGGCAATGCGGTAAAGTGATTTTAAGCTGGGATTGATAACGTGGTGCGCCAGTATTTGAGGAGTCGTGGTTAGGGTTTACATTATCACGACTGATAAAATGGCACTGATTTCAGTGCCGTTTTTTTTGGATATGAAAAAGTAAGGAGAAAGATAAGTGATGAGTAATTCTGAGCAAGACGATCTGCAAAAATATTTAGAAGAAAAAGCCAAACAAGAGCAAAAAAAGAACCTGAGCCGCTCTCTGCATATGACGCTTGCGTGCTAAAGTAAAGTGCTAAGATTCATGAGTTGATTGCGGAGGCTCAGAAAAATGTTAAAAAATAGCTGTGTGCAAATAGTATGCTAAAACCCAACTTTAAAATTATGGCAGCGTACAAAGCTCTAATAAATAAGAAAACACTTGTTATTGCATTTTTCGCTGTAGGATTGTTTGGATTTGGTCATGGTTACTTAATTACCAAAAAAAATCATAATGATGAATTAAATGACGCACGCTATCTAGTTGATAAGAATTATATACTTATGAAAAAATAAATTGATAAAATCATCATAGAAGAAGGAGTAGAGTCAGCAAATTAATATATAGACCAAATGGAAAATAAATATAACGAATTATATGGCTACTAATATTTTCAGAAGTTGAGTATTAATATGAAACATAGGAAGTTTTTTAGAAGAACTTCAATATCAATTGCTTTTCTTTTAATATGGTTAAGTTTTTTTCTAATTGGAAAGGGTTTTTATCTTAATAGCGATGATTTTACTCCTTCTTGGCAGGTTTACTACAATGAATCACTGGACAGTTATGATTAACTGAGAGAATATATTAAGAGTAGAGAGTAATATAACGAAATGAATTTAATGCCAATAACAATATTAGGGCGTGTTCCTAATTCAGTTTACAATGAATCATAGTACAAGCCAAATACAGCATAGACTTATAATTTCGTGCCAGTTTTTTGTAGCGAGTCGCCATACTACAAATTGTTTTAGCCTTGCAAACGTGTTTTCAACCAAGTGTCGTATAGTTACTACACTACAAAAGAGTTATGATTTGGATGTATATCATAACTCTTTTGTAGGTTGGTATCGAAGAACGAAACCCAACAAGTTATTGGTTCAGATTATTAACTCTAAATTGTTGGGTGTCGCAAACTTCACCCAACCTACGCACTTTTTACTATTGTTAAATCAATAGACAATGTCCACTGTTATCCATACTTTGTCTGCTTGACAATCATAAAGATATGGATTTTTCCATTCCGTACTAGACCCCATATCGTTGTCCATAAGATCAGAGTAATCAATTGAGAACCCACCTAGGGTTACTGTATCTCCTATTCCAAAACTGACTTGGTTTTCCTCATCATACAAAGCTGATATATCCTCGTTAAAAGACAAGCTCTCGGTTTGAATCAAAATTAAATAGTCATCAATATAAAGGCACTTTCCCTTTTTATTAATTAAGCCTTTCATTGTATCGAAATCACTTTCAACGTAATCATCTTGTTCCGTAATCGGCGCCATCTTAACGTTATCTCCTGCTTCTTCATCGTCACTCATTATTTTAGAATCCATGTCTACTTCGAGGCTACTATTTGGTGTGTCGTTTGAATTATTATGTGCCTCTGGTTGACAAGCTATTAATAAAAAGCTTGCTAGGATAAAAATATATTTACGCATGCTTTAATCTCAAAATACAATATTTATTCAGATCTTCAGATAGTTCATAAGTAGATAATAGCAAGAACACGATGTTACCGCTAGCCCAGACTGGCAGATACAAGTGGAAGGCGGGAGTAGCGGAGTTTTTCAAGCTAGTTGTCACCATAAACTAAATTAAGCGGCTCGTAATTGA
>NZ_RRYW01000267.1 GCF_014861365.1 Psychrobacter sp. FME6 | reverse complement strand
ACGTTACTTTAATCAAAACCTCTTATCAGGTGTCCTAAATTAGTTGACCACTACACACTATCATCGCTGATGTATGGGATTGGGTCACAGATAAGCTAAAAGACAGCTGGAGTCCTGAACAAATAGCCGGAGTTCATGGTGGTATTAGTCACATGAGCATCTATCGCTATATCTGGAGGGACAAGAGACAAGGCGGCACGTTATGGCAGTGTCTCAGACGCAAAGCCAAACCTTACCGTAAGCGACTAACAGCTGAGACCCGAGGCCGTATCAACGACAGAGTCTCGATTCATGAGCGCCCTTGTA
>NZ_RRYW01000057.1 GCF_014861365.1 Psychrobacter sp. FME6 | reverse complement strand
TTTGTGTCTTCATAACCTCAAATATATCATCTTGCTTTGGCTGTCACCCTCCTTTATTTCTTCAGCATACTTTCTGACACACCACCAAATTTACTATATTAGGGTCTGTTTACTTTCTATTAAGCTGCTCGATTTTTTGCTGTATTCTATCCATCTTTTTTTGATAACGCCGAATCTTACGAAAACGATGCGCCGTCAATACGCCCTCAATACGGCGATTGATCAAACGACGAGGTGGAGGAAAGCCGCCCACTTGAGGTTCTCCATAACCATACAGATGATTGTCGCGACGACGAATAAGGTAGCCCTTCATACTATCCATAATCATGATGAATAACGCCAACGCCACCATGCCATACATAAATAGAGAACCGCCCTCATCTAAGCTTTGTTTCAGGACGGTAATGGATAATACAAACAGCAGCATAGGCTCGACATAGCTCAAAACACCAAATAATGACACTGGTAACTTACTACTGGCAACCATAGTCAGCGACATCGCCAACGCGCTAAACGCGCCAAGCAGCGGCAATAAATACCAGAATTTAATATCCTGTGCCGCCATACTAAAGCCGCCGCTAAAATACAGCATACTAAGCACGACTGGTGTGAGCAAAGTCAAATCAGACAGCAAGCCTGTGATGGGCGGTACAGAAAGCGTGCGACGCAATAGATAATAAGGCGGATAACCCAAACAGACAAACAAAGTTACCCAAGATATTGAGCCGTATTGAACAATATCATAGCCAATACCTAACGCTGCAAATGACGCGGCCACCCACTGGAGTCGGCTCATATGCTCGTGGTAAAAAAAGCGACCAATCACTATCATCACCAGCGGCAATAAAAAATAGCCCAAAGTGACATCAAGACCAAAACCATTTACCGGTCCCCACATAAACAGCCAAATCTGCCCGCCCAAAATTGGCGTGGGCAATATAAAAATTAGCCACTCCTTTACAGTTTTTAGGGTCTTTAAGTAATCAAAAACATGCTGCCATTGTTTGGTAAAGCTGACCAATAATAACAAACTCAATAGCATCATTAATATACGCCACGACGCTACTTGCGTACCCGACAACGGCAACATAAATAGCCCAAACAAGAACATCATCGAAAATAAAAAACTCGATGATACAGATGCTAACGTTCCTTGAAAGGTTTGATTGGTCGTGGACATAACAACAGCCTTAAAAAATAGAAAAAATAAAAGCCTCCGACGATAACGTCAGAGGCTTTTTCTAGAACAACGAGCAAAAACTAGAACAAAAGCTAACTACTGAGACATTTATTCGTCATCGTTGGTGTTTTCAACGTCTACTGTATGGTCATTGGCAATATCGATAACGTCGTTGACATCAGTGGTTGCTGTGTTGTCAGTCGTTGCATCAATATCTGCCTGCTCTTGACCTTCTACCTCAAAGGTACCGTCTTCTTTCATTGCATCGATTAATGCTTCATCATCGCCTTCTTCGTGTTCAACACGCGCCATGGCAACCAGCTTTTCATCTTTCGATAAACGAATTAATGTCACACCTTGAGTATTACGACCAGAACTGGCGACATGCTCAACGGGCGTACGCACTAACGTACCTTTGTCTGAAATTAAGATAATATCGTCTTCAGGATCAACCTTAGTGGCACGCACTAATGCACCATTTCGTTCACTGGTTTTAATAGCAATTACACCGCCACCGCCACGATTTTGGATATTGAATTCATCGATAAAGGTACGTTTACCAAAGCCTTTTTCGCAAGCGATTAGGATTTCACGTACATCGTCTTCGATAACCACCAATGATTTGATAAACTCATCATTAGCCAAACGCATACCACGAACACCTTTTGCGGTACGACCCATCGCCCGCGCATCGTTTTCATCAAAACGAATGGCTTTGCCACTTGAGGCAAATAGCATAACCTCTTGGCTACCATTGGTGATACGAGCGCTGACCAACTTATCACCCTCTTCTAAGCCAACAGCTATCAAGCCATTAGAGCGAATATTGGCAAATTGCTTAAGCTCTACCCGCTTCACGGTACCATTGGCAGTCGCAAAGAATACAAAAGGTGGCTCAGCGACATTGCTGTCTTCTAACTCTTCGGCCGCATCATCTAATGATATATCGCCTTTCGTAGGTAGCTCTTCTATTATTTTTGGAATTGGCAGTATCGTTGTGACGGTTTCATCACCGCTCAAGCCAATTAGGTTAACCAATGGACGACCACGGGCACCGCGACTGGCAATCGGTACTTCAAAACCACGTAGACTAAACACGCGACCACTATCAGTAAAGCACAGTACGGTCGAGTGCGTAGACGTGACGACTAAATGATCAATGACATCGTCTTCTTTCATCACCGTTGCCGACTTGCCTTTACCACCACGTTTTTGCGCCACATAATCATCGATCGGCTGAGTCTTGGCGTAGCCAGTACGCGACACAGTCATGACTACGGTCTGCTCTGGGATAAGGTCTTCACGGTTGAAGTCCATGCGCGAGTCAATAATATCCGTGCGGCGCTCATCGCCAAAATTATCACGAATCTCAAACATCTCGTTTGAAATAATTGTCATTAACTTATCAAAATCACCAAGAATAGATTCTAAATGAGCGATTTCACGCAATAAGTCTTGGTATTCTTCGGTCAGTTTGTCTTGCTCAAGACCGGTCAAGCGATGCAGCTGCATGTCTAAAATTGCATTGACCTGTTCAAGTGATAAACGATAGCGGCGCTCGCCTTCAATTGAGCCATCAATTAAGCCAAACGGTGCTTTAGGGTCTTCGCCTTCGATAAAGTCAGGACGCACTGATTGGCTACCAGCAGCGGTTAGCATCGCCACAACGCTGCCTGAACCCCAAGTATTATTTAACAAGCTTTCGCGTGCCAAACCGCGGTTAGCAGAGGCTTTAATGGTCGCGATAATCTCGTCAATATTAGCCAATGCAACGGTCAAGCCTTCTAGCAAATGACCACGTACGCGGGCTTTATTAAGCTCATAAATAGTACGACGGGTGACGACTTCTTGACGGTGACGGACAAAAGCGGCAATCAATTGACGCAAGGTCAATAGTTTTGGCTGGCCATTATCGAGCGCTACCATATTGATACTAAAGCTGGATTCGAGCGGGGTTTGTAGGAACAAGTTATTAACAATCACTTCCGCCGTTTCGCCGCGACGTAAATCAATGGCGATGCGCATACCGTCTTTGTCAGACTCATCACGAATCTCACTAATACCTTCGATTTTTTTATCACGAACCAATTCTGCAATACGCTCAATCAGCTTGGCTTTATTGGCTTGATAAGGCACTTCGGTGAAGACAATACGCTCGCGATCACGGTTGACACCCGTGTCGCTCATAGCTTCGATATGGTAGCGACCACGTATATGCAAGCGACCTTTACCGGTACGATAAGCGTCTAGAATACCCGCACGACCATAAATAATGCCGCCTGTAGGAAAGTCAGGACCTGAGATATGCGTCATCAACTCTTCGGCTGAGACTTGTGGGTTCTCCGCATAAGCTAAGCACGCATTAATCACCTCGGTGAGGTTATGCGGTGCCATATTGGTCGCCATACCAACAGCAATACCCGTCGCACCATTAACTAATAAGTTAGGAATACGCGCTGGCATGACGCTTGGCATACGCTCAGAGCCATCGTAGTTGTCTTCCCAGTCGACCGTATCCTTGTCTAAATCAGCAAGCATCTGGTGGGTGAGCTTGGTCATACGTACTTCGGTATAACGCATGGCTGCCGGTGGATCATCATCGATTGAGCCAAAGTTACCCTGACCGTCAACCATCGGATAACGAAGACTGAAATCCTGCGCCATCCTTACGATCGCATCATAAACCGCACTATCACCATGTGGGTGATATTTACCGATGACATCACCGACCACACGTGCAGACTTTTTATAGGGTTTGTTGTAGTCGTTAGACAGCACGTGCATGGCGTACATCACACGGCGGTGTACAGGCTTGAACCCATCACGCACATCAGGCAGTGCACGCGAAACAATCACGCTCATCGCATAATCCAAATAGGATTGCTTTAGTTCATCTACGATGCCAATAGGACTGACCGATTCGCTCATATACACTCCTTCACTCACATTGTTTTTCTAATGTTGAGACGTTTGCTCAAAATACTTATGGGTTATACAAAAATATAGCTGCATCAATGCGCAGCTACTACCAAAATATAAACCCTAAAAAGCACTGCTAAACGTGCAAAACAATAGGAAAATGATGATACGGTTTTTGTTAAAAGTAACGTTTAATAAAAGAAGCTATTTTAGCACAAATTTGCTGATTTAGGGGCATTTGCACATCATTAAAACTAAGCGAATCAGGTCATTAGCGGGCATTTTTTAGACCCTTTATCAAGATTTTACTTGGCTTAACGACATATCTTTTTAGACTGGCTAATCTTGCCGTTTTTACACACAAACTTACCTTCTTTTGAGCAATGCGATACCCCGCCCATTTTGCCCGAGCAAGGGGTATTTTTTGCTTGTGCTGGGCTAATAGGTGCTAAAACAAAGATAAAGGCACATAGTGATAACATCATTGATTTCATATTCTCAGCCTTAATAAGTTCATAAGAGGTGGACAATAAAAAACTGCATCCAGTGGACACAGTTTGAATCGATAGTATGAGTATTTATACGATTACCTGTAAAGCATTTTAAACTGGCTTAAACTCTTGATTAAAGAATTCACGCGTGGCTTGGGTACACGCTGGGCTGACTAATCCGCCATGATAGCTACTATAAAACGCTAGCAGAGGGTTGTCACCTTGTGCAGTTGCATCCGCTTTAACCTTTTCAACGCTATTACTAAAGTTTGTTTGTACACTGCTCACAACATCAGTGGCATTCCATTTGTTCATTGATGCCTGACCAATCATTGTAAAGGTCGATTGATCTGGGCGCGCGTCGGCGTTGTCTTTATCGACATCCAATACCGTAATATTGAGCTTAGCCGCTGAGCTCTTAGCACTGGCAGCCTGCAATATCTCTACCATAGAGCCTGTATTGGTATCAAAATAAACCGTTGGATCCTGATTACCACCACAAATAAGCGTCGGCATGGTTGGTACATAGCCGCGTAAGTCATTATCCTTTAGCGCCTTACGTAGGTTATTTTCAGGATTTGCTGCTGGCAGTCCGTTGCCGTTTTCTGCCCATAATCCATCAGGGTTTTTGGTGGTATCAGCCACAAACGCCGCGCGAAAGTCTGATTTAATCAGGTAGTTATCATCGTCATAGCCGCCTAGTATTGAAAACAGTAAACCTTTCTCCAAGCCAGCAAGAGCAGGATTAGTAGGATTGTTTTGGAACAGCGCATTATTAGGCAGTTTGCCCGTAGCGACTAGCTCACCAAACGGTAATTCATTTGGCAGTTGAGCATCGGCATATTTATCCAAGAATATATCTGATTTCTTACCATAAATATCGCCGTATTTTGCTTGTAAACCAATGCCAAGTAATGGCGCAAACCGTGACGCTCCGATATTGACGTTGCCTCTAAATATTTCATCACCAAATGCCGCTAGCGCATAAGGTCCTGATAAAGGCGCAATAGCAGTGATTGTTTTGTTTTGTGACTCGAGCAATCTAGCGGTTGCCATAGTCACATGACCGCCCTGCGAGTAACCTGCGATAAACAGCTTACCCGAATCATCAATATCGACGTAAACAGTATCATTTGCGCCTTTCTTTCGTTCAATAATTGAGCGCGCACTATCTAAAGCGTCAACCATGTCGGTCGACTGCTGCTGTGCAACCAGATAAGGATGATAATCGAGATCTGAGTCATCGTAACCAGCGTAGTTCGGTGCGACGACGATGTAGCCTTGTGCCGCGAAATTTGCGGCAATTAGATTCGCCTCTTCTACAGCAGGGTTGTTAATATTACCCACTTGTGCAAAGTCATAAGACTTGTCGGTCGTCGTACCATGAGCATATAATAGCACCGGACGATCTCCCTGACATTCATCAGCATCGCCAGTCGGTAGCATCAACGCCGCCGTGGCATTGGTATCTTCGTCTGCAGCACCTTTGGTATCATAGGTGACTTTTTCTATGGTTACGCCACACTTAGCAGCAGGTGTTGCCGTGCCGCCAAGACCGAAACTGCTGTCTACTTGGCTGGAGCTAAAGGTTTTGACAAACTCAGATGTGGCTTGCGGCGTGACAGATTCAACGACATTAAAGTCGTTATCATCACCACAAGCAACGAGCAGCAAACTGCTGGCGATGGCCATTGATAATAGGCAACGTGACATCAAAGGTTTCTTGTTGGCACTCATAGATATTGAACGATGAGTAGCGGTAGCGCGGTCAGGTTTGGAGAGAGGCATAGATGCTATCCTTAGCAGTAATAAGTCAGAAATAAGTCAGAAATTTGCTAAATTTTTTGGTAATAGATAAATTTATTTTAGTATAAATTGTTTCTTAAACCTTACTACTTATACCGTAAAATATGTTAAAAAGCTACTGAAAAACGTGCAACTGTTGGCTCCCATCAGGTTAAAAGAAGCATTTCTCTCATAACCATACTGACCTAATAGACATATTATTTAATAGCTTATAGTCAGTGAAAAGTAATATCGCTACATCACGTACTGCAGGTACCGTTTTTTCTTGCTTGCTGTGCCTACGCAGACAGAGGCTGCAAAAAAACCATACCCGCAGTATCGTAGTGTTTTTAAAGTATTTTAACTATAGGTTAAACAATGCAGCGTTATAGTCAGTGATAAATAATATCGATGCATCACCTACTGTAGCGTTTTAGGGTATTTTGACTATACGTAAATAAATGCACACCCCTCCCATTATTTTTAAGACGATGTAAACTTTTATGCAAAACGATATTAAAAACAGCAAGAACGATGAGAATCAAGAAGATAAATTGGTAGAAAAACCATCAGAAAATACGCGTACAGACCGTAGCTTTGATACGATCGCCGACCACTTTGAAAAAAAGGTTTACGGTGGTTTAAAAGGAGACATTCGACTGGCAGTATTGCGCCGTGATATTTTTGAATATACGGAGAAAATGAGTAAGCAGTTGGCTCGACCACTACGTATTTTAGATGTGGGTGCAGGACTGGCACAGATAGCCATTGAGCTTGCTGCTCAAGGACATATAGTAGTCGTTAATGATATCTCAGCCAATATGTTAGAAAAAGCACAAGTAAGTGCCGCCAAAGTTGAGAAAGAAATTGATATAACGTGGTATGTTTGCCCTTATCAAGAGCTACAAGAAAAGCTAAATGCAGAAGATAATGACAAGTTTGATTTAATCATGTGCCATGCGCTGCTCGAATGGTTGGCAGAGCCTGCAGCAGTGATGGAGTTTTTTGATCAGCAACTAACCGATAACGGAACGCTGTCGTTATGCTTTTATAACCCAGCAAGCTTTGATTATCGCAACCTCATCATGGGTAACTTTAACCTGCTCGATAATACGCAATATAAGGCTGATAACAAAAAAAGCCTGACGCCCAATCATCCGGTTGCCAAAGAAGAAGTCGAATCGTGGTTGGCAACCCATCATTATCAAGTGGTGCGCACCAGCGGTCTGCGCGTTTTTCATGATTACTCACCACTTAAACGGGGCGGTCATAACGATCCTGATGCGGTGATACGCATGGAGCTGCGTTACTCGCAATTGGAGCCGTATAAATGGCTGGGACGTTACTTGCATATACTGGCGACTCGATAAGTTAACTTCAGCAGTGCCATACTCTTTTAAAAGTGGATCGACCAGAAAGCGCAACGACTGTCTTTAGCTATTTTATTTCCTCGACTCTCTCTGGTCTATTATACTCTGACCAAGTCGTTGCATTGATGTCTTTTTCGTCAAATACCACGACATGCTCTAGTATCGGCAAGATACCAATGTGCGAGCCAATCTCATGGTTATGGTGGCTGGCAACTAAGGATAAGACCGTCTGCCCATCGTCGAGCTGCAAGCGATATAAGTAGTTGGCACCGCGAAAGACACGCCCGACAACCAATGCTGTTTGCGTGCTTTCATCGTCATGAATGATATCGTCAGGGCGTACCAAGACCTTAATCGGTGTACCATTGGGATAGTCATATTCACAATACTGTGGCTGTCCTGATTCGTCATAGACTTCCATGCGACGATAAATATCACCCAATGCCGTCTCGACATGACCTTCTTTGATGATGCCATCTATCATCGCGCCCTCGCCCACAAACTCAGCGACAAAGGGACTGACAGGTTCGTGATATAGCTCGCTTGGGGTTGCCCACTGTACCAGTTTGCCTTTATGCATCACCCCCACTTTATCCGCTAGAGCAAACGCTTCATTCTGATCATGAGTGACTAATATTGCGGTGGTATTGGTGCGTTTAAGAATATCACGGACGCTCATCGCCAATGATTCACGCAGCACGACATCCAAATTAGAAAACGGCTCATCGAGTAACAGTAGTTTGGGCTTTGGTGCCAGTGCACGGGCCAAAGCCACTCGCTGTTGCTGTCCACCTGAGAGCTCATTTGGACGTTTATCGGCATGTTCAGACAGCTCAACAAGTGCTAGCATCTCAGTCACACGGGCTTTTTTATCAGCGCCAGACCATTTATTCAGACCAAAAGCGATGTTCTTTGCCACGCTTAAATGTCCAAAAAGTGCATAGTCTTGAAATACCATGCCCATGCCACGTTTGGCGGGCGCCACTGCAAATGAGTGGCGAGCGGTCTTGTCAGTTAGGCACTGATTATTTAAGCGAATCGCACCGTCACGGCTTGGTTCTAGTCCTGCAATTGCCCTTAGGGCGGTGGTCTTTCCGCAACCGCTATAACCCAAAAAGCAACCAATCTCGCCTTGTTGTAGCACTAACGATAAGCCATTTACGACAATAGTATTGTCATAACCAACGATTAAATCTTGCACATCAAAATAAGGCTGAGCCGCGATACTTGCCTCATTGTATTGATGAGAGGAACGGTTTGGATTGAGGGTGTTTTGGTGCTGGTCTTTATCAGCTAGGGCTTGAGACATTTGCGCCTTGGTCAAAACTGCTATGGGTGGTTTTTTGAGACTATTGTGGCGCGCCGTGCCTTGAGTCTTTATAGACTTAGGATCTGCCGGATGTCTTGAGTCGTCAATCAAATCAGTGTACATAGACGGTACCAGTTAGCTATTAGTGAATAAAACCCATCGATAAAATGCTAAAAACAACAATAGAAAAATATCATCGAACCATTGAACTACCAGCAGTGCCTTATTTGTAAATGCTTAACACGCCCTAATCAAAGCACCTTAACCTTGCTTATCGCTTTGACGCAATAATATCCACACAGGCAGCAGACCAACCAGCACAATTAATAAGCTTGGCAACGCCGCTCGCCCCCACATGCCTTCACTGGTCATCTCAAACACTCGCACCGCTAGCGTATCCCAACCTTGCCGCCTCGTCATTAACGTGATGGGCATCTCTTTCATCACTTCAACGAACCCCATCAATAATGCGGTCAATACACCAGGGCTGAGCACCGGCAACATGACCTGTCGCCAACGCTGATAAGGGCTGTCGCTCAGCAATTTAGCTGCCGCTTCTTGATTGACCGTCAGGCGCTGTAGCTGGCGATCAACTGGCTGAAAACTCACGGTCATAAAGCGCGTCGATAATGCCAATAACATCACAATGACGCTACCAGACAACACCTGTTTCGAGGTGATACCAAAAGCAATCATTTGGTTGTCGAGCCAAGCGATGGGAATAAATATCCCCACTGCTAATACTGTCCCTGGCACGACATAACCTAAATTGGCCAGGGTGGTCATCAGCTTGGTCAACTTATCAGGATACTGCCGCTTAATCCACGCAATAATAATCGCCAAAAAGGCAATAAAAAACGTGGTCATACTAGCAATCATAAGGCTGTTGGTCACAAAATCGATATAACGTGCATCAAAATCTTGTCGAAAGTTCAACGCCGTCCAATAGACTAGCTGTAAAAATGGAATTAAAAAAGCAACTGCAAAGACTAATGCACACAGCAATGTCATCGCCAGTTTGGCAGGCTTGCTGGCGTCAAAACGCTGACTGCTGCCTTGGGTGACCGAATTACCGCGCTTTGCTTGCCAATACTGCTCAAACAAGACGACGATAAACACCACACCGATTAACAAAGCCGCCAGTTGTGCTGCGGTGGTCAAGCTAAAAAAGCCAAACCATGCCTTATAAATAGCCGTGGTAAAAGTATCGACATTAAAGACTGACACAGCACCAAAATCTGCTAATGTTTCCATGCTGGCCAGCAATAGCCCGCCAATTATCCACGGCAGTGCTTGTGGTAATGCCAGTCGAAAAAACACCCGGCTGCGACTTAAGCCCAGCATCTGACCCGCTTCAATCGCCCGCCTGCCTTGCGATAAGAACGCTTGACGCGCTAGCAAATAGACATAAGGATAAAAGGCCAGCGACAATACCAAACCTGCTCCCCAGACATTGCGTACTGACGGAATCGCGGTACTGATACCTAAGTCGCGCAAACCCGTCTGCAGTGGCCCACTAAAATCGACGATACCGATGGTGACAAATGCCAATACATAGGCAGGTATCGCGAGCGGTAACATCAGCGCCCACGAAAAAAACCGCTGTCCAGGGAAGCGGTACATGCTGGTCACCCAAGCAAGTGTGGTACCGACCGTGCCAGAAATAACCGTTACCATCAACAATAAAATAGCGGTATTTTTGAGCACTTGTGGTAGCACATAATCTTTCATATGCGTCCAGATATCAGCGACTGGCTGTGTCCACGATAGCAGTACAACCAAAATCGGCACCAGCATAAACAACGAAATCAGCCCTAAGACTGATTTTGAGATAATACGCTTGCGGACGGTATGATCTTGACTGACAGTCTGATTGTCAATGACACTGCCATTAACATTATTATTGTCTGGGTCATTTTGACTAACAGACGCATCTGGCGTTGTGATCATATCATTATTACCGTGTCGTACGCATAGAGACCTTACGAGGTGATACCAAACTCAAAAAATACGACTGGTTCTAAGTGTCACTATTATTTTGAGAATGGTATGATTGGCAGTGCTCTATTTATAACCAGCTTTGTCCATCATTTGAATCGCTTGGGTTTGTAGCTCGCCAAATTTCTGTACATTGATATCGTCTTTTTTGAATTCACCCCATGATCTGAGTAACTCTGACTCATCGATACCTTCTTTGACAGGGAATTCTTTGTCAGCACTGGCATATAAACCTTGTGCTTCATCAGAAGACAACCATTCCATCAATTTAAGTGCGCCATCTGGATTGTCCGAATCTGCTACCACACCCGCACCCGAAATATTTACGTGCGTACCAGTCGTACCTTGGTTGGCCCAAAATATCTTCACTGGGAAGTTAGGCTTTTCGTCGAGCAGGCGACCATAATAGTAACTGTTGGCTACACCCACTTCACATTGCCCAGCGGCAATGGCTTCTAACATACTGGTGTCATCACTGAATACGTCAGTGGCTAGGTTATCAACCCAACCACGGATGACCTCTTCGGTTTTTTCTTCGCCCAAGTGCTCCATCATACTGGCCACAAGCGACTGGTTATATACTTTTTTAGAGGTACGTAAACATAGCTTGCCCTTCCATTTTGGATCGGCCAAGTCTGCATAAGTGGATAATTGGTCGGCGCTAACCTTGCTTGGGTCATAAAAGATAGTACGTGCACGCAATGACAGACCAGTCCACTGACCTTTTGGATCACGATACTTTGCAGGAACGTTAGATTCTAATACCGTAGAAGCAACAGGTTGCAGTAACCCTTGCTCAGCGGCTTGCCATAAGTTGCCCGCATCAACTGTCAACAGCATATCAGCTGGGGTATTTTGACCTTCGGCTTGCAGACGCGCCATCAGCGGGCCTGTTTTGTCCGTGACTAAGTCAATCTTGACGCCTGTCTGCTCGGTATAGCGATCCAACAATGGCTTGATGAGCTGCTCGTTCCGTGAAGAATAAATAGTAACCGTTTGATCATCGGCATTTACATTATTATTAGCGGCACCATCATTGGCTACTGGTTGCTCAGTACCAGCTGCTGAAGTTTCTACCTCTGCACTGTCTTCAGTGGTAGATGAGTTACTACAACCAGCCAGCCCCAACATCATGCCAAATACGGCAACAGGCAAGGTAAGTTTAGAAGCAGTTAGTGTGGTGCTAATAGCGTTCAATGACATGGTTTTCCCCATAGTGATGCTACAAAAAAGTGCAACGAATCGTAAGATAAGATGTTATTAAAAATCGCTTGTTATTGGGATGAATAACATCATAATACCCGAAACCAACATACTAGTGGAAATGAGATTAATTATCAATACATTTATTTCACTCTGAAATGTACGTATTGTTTGGCTTAACGATACCTTTTTAAGAAAAATATTCTTGACCCTATCAGCCAAAATATCTATAACAAACTTGCTACTTATTTGACAGGTTATTATATAGGGCGTGTTTGATTCTTCGGCCACGGCACTAATAAAGACAGCGCAAAACTTATCCCAGTAGTACGGTGTTTGTTATTATAGTGAATCGATTATAGTAGCCATTTTACAATAGCCATTGACCTAAGAGGACGTTCACCGCCGCTTCTGTTCGCAAGATACGCGGGCCTATATGCACGGACTCACACCCTTGTGCGGCGAGCAGCTCTATCTCGTAATCAATCCAGCCGCCTTCAGCACCGATACAAACCAGACTGGGCAGCGCTAATAAATCCAGTTGTTGTAAATAGTCCTGTTGTTGTAAATACTGTGTAAATGACTGCTCACTATATGGGTGCGCCACGATAGCGCGATTGGTTATCAGACTAGCAAGCTCGTCTTCAACAAAAGGCTTAAAGCGTTTTGCTAACGTAATATTAGGCGCGAGCGTATCGACACCTTGTTGCAGCCCTTCTAATACGAATTCGTCAAGGCGCGCCAGCATCGGGCTTTGCCAATAGCTTTTTTGCGTACGGTAACTATTGATCAGGATGATATCGCGCACACCAAGTGCAGTCATATCCATTATCAAGCGTCGTAGTACTTTAGGACGCGGTAGTGCTAATATTACGGTTAAATCCAATTTGGGCGGCGGGGCAATTGTGAGCTGGACATCGCACAACTGAATTCGCTCATGGGTGACACCATCTATAATCGCAGTACCTAAATCACCACCCAGCTGACCGATTTTCAGCGTATCACCGACCGTTGCCTTAAGTACTTTATTGACATGATTGATTTGTGATAACTCATCAATATACGCGGTATCTGCCGAGAAGTTTTTAGTGGGCAATAATAGACAGTTCATAGCAGCTCTTGGTTTTAATGTTCATTGAAATCTTAGTCGAAATCTTCATTTAAAGCTTGGTTCGAGTATTGCTCAATGACATCTTCAATCATGGTAAATTGACGAGTCAATACAGCTTGCTGTTGTATTGTCATCTGCGCGCCCGCTTGCCCTGCTTTTTTCGCCCATTCAAGATGACTTAGCCAAGACATTAGCTGCTGATAAATAAGCGCGGTATCGTCCATTTTTACTTTTGCATCAAGGCTTTTTTCAGTCGGTTGAGCTGCTTTGGTCGATTGATACTCTTCCGTTGATTTATAACTGTCATTATGCGGCTGATATAACGCACCGACCTCAGACAGTTTATCGACCACGCTTTGACAAGACTGCGTATGAAGCCCCATTATGACAGGCGTTGCCACACTTGCCGGCTCAACGGGATTATGGCCACCAATATCGACTAACGAGCCACCGACTAGCGCCACATCTGCAAGCTTATACCAAGTCATCAGCTCACCCATACTATCCGCCAAATAGACTTGTGTGGCGGCAGCAATCGACTCTTCTGCACTACGCCGTGCCATTTTTAACGCTGTGTCTTGAATAAGTGCGGCGACTTCATCAAAACGTTCAGGATGTCTCGGTACGATAATCAGCAGCGTGTCAGCGAGCGCTGAATGAGACAGTAGTTGCTGCTGTAATGACAGCGCTATTTCTTCTTCGCCGCTGTGCGTGCTGGCTGCCACCCAAATCGGTCGACCCTCTATTCCTAGGTTTCTGACCATACCGCTATTGTGCTTTTGCATAGCAGTAGACTGGCTATCATTATTGTTTTCAATAACAGTTTCTTTATCGGTAAGCTTAGGGGTATTAATCACCCATTTTAGCGAACCTGCCACGCGTATTTTTGCGCTATTCGCACCCAATTGTCGAAAGCGTTTAGCAGACTCATTGTCCTGCGCAATAATTAAACTCAAGTTTTTCATCATACTGGCGCTGACGGCAGCAATTTTTTGATAACTCTTAAAGGAAGACGCAGACAGCCGACCATTGACCAAGATACTGGGAATACGATGCTCAGATAACTTGGTCAAGATGTTGGCCCATAGCTCTGTTTCTACAAACAAAGCGGCAATAGGCTGTACATGCGCTAAAAACCTCTCTATCACCGCGGGGCTATCGACAGGTACATAACTGTGACTCATCTGACCTTGTGCAATCGCATCAGCGAAACGACTGGCACCGCGAGCAAAACCCGTCTGTGTGGTATTGGTGAGCCATATTTTATAGCCATCAGCCAATAATTTATCCAACAGCGGCGCGACCGTATTGGTCTCACCCAATGACACCGCATGACACCAAATAATGCCCTTGTTAGCCTTCGCATTGCCCTCAGGACTAGCCGTAGACTTAACATTAGCCTGCTCCACATAATTACTATCAAGCGTTGGACATGGTGGATAGCTCTTACCAAAACGCTGCGCAACTTCCTGTTGATAGTTGGCGCGTTTATGTGAGCGCCGCCATACTTGCAATCGATATAACGGCTTAAGTAAGCTTATGGCAAACTGATAATAAAAAGGCGAATGATAAACAGCATGGCTTGGCAACGATGCTGGGTCCGTTGCTTTTGAATAACTATCAGATGGTGTATGAGAAGATGGCATGAATCAGCCCAGATTAGTAATGAATCAGATAATAGGAGAGTGGTGGTAAAAAACGCGCCAATTCTACCTTAATTTGGCACTCAACAATACGCTTTTACCGCGTATCTGTCATACATAAAATACTTTAGACGATAATAAATATCAACACCGCCACCACTACTATTGCAACGAATAATAACTGATAACGCTTGATGCTATGCTGCTCTTGTTTTTGAGTCGTCATCAATGCCTGCGCTTGCTGCCACTGCCTCACGACGCTAGCTGCTTCCGCGTGACCATTTTCTGCCGCTTGCTCTAGCCAGTACTGGCCATTGGCTATCTCTTGCGTCACGCCTACCCCTTGGTAATACATCTTACTTAGCAGACGCTGGGCGCGGCTGTCGTTTTTGCTCGCCGCTTGCTTGACCCATTCAACCCCCGATTCGGTTGCAGAATTTTTATCAACTGCAAGGCCCTCATCAAGTAGTTCGTACATCGCTAGACGCAACATAGCAGCGGTATTACCAACATTAGCCGCCTGTTGTAACTTTAATAATGCTTGCTTTTTTGCAGCCAAATGACTCTCTGAAAATAAGGTTTGCGCACGTGGCTTGGCTTGCTTGGCAATATACTGCTCAAATTGATCTAAAACTTTGCGGGCTTGCTGATACTCAGTTTGACCAGACGTCTGCGCCACTTCTACGTTATCCAACTCTAGCAACAATTGTGTGAAAATCTCTGGCGTAGGCGAGGTTTTTGCTAAAGGTTCTGAAGCTGGTGGCTTTGGTATCGGTTTTACTGATGGCGCACTTTCTGGTTTAGTACTTTCTAAGGGTGTCTGTACTGTAGATAGCTCAGGCTTATTTTGGTTATTTTGTTCGGATAAATCACTATCTATTGATACTTTATTAAGCAGATTTTTCTCTAATGGCTGGTAGTTATTATCCGTTTTGGCTGTTTTTAAATGAGCATTTGTATTTGTGCTTACACTAATATTTGTATCAGTCTCTCTTATCGCCTCTTGAGTGACTGCGGCGACTGGCATAGCTGTAGTAGCCACTTGGTCACTATTCGAATTTGGTAACCTTGAGATAACGGCTTGATACAAACCGCTGGCCACTTGACCACCTTGTACCGATTCAAACTGCCGATCGATATGACCAAATAGACGCAACCCTATCGGCTCTAACGCAAAAAACAGCGAGGTAACGTCAGTATCAATATTGGTATCATTATCAGTAATACCGCGGTAAACGACCGCCATATGCTGATAAAAATCATCCGCCGTCAGTGGCAATGCAGGATAACGCTTCCCTAGCTCAAACTGCCCAAACCAATGCGGGACATGTTGCCACTGCTGTGCCAATACTCGTCCTGCATAAAAGGCCAAAAACACCATAAAATTGCGATAATGCTCATCTGTTAATAGCGCTGCTTCATTCCATATGCCTGCCTTTACCATATCACGGCGTATCTGCGTTAATAAGATATCGATGCGCTGCAAGCTCGTCAGCGACTCATCCAATTGGCAATGGCGCAATTCAGTTTCATAAGCAATGCCACCTGCGATAGCACGATCAGCTGTGAAATCTTGCCAATAGCCTGCTGCAACATAATCAAGGGGCGTTAAGGGAGGTGCAGACATAAGGCAAATCTATCCTTCAAAAAATAAGTCGTTAATAGAGCTACAGAGCAAATCAAAAAACTAATACCGTTCGAGTAGTTTACCTTAACCTAAAATCTAAAGCGCTACAATAACGGACTAAATAAGCGCACCACGTTATCAAATAATCGCTCTGTCTTTTGTCGTTGCTGCCATTCTTCTAAAGTTAAGAAACGACAGCTCTGTAAATACGACTCTTGACACTCCGCAACCTGCGCCACCATTTCTGGGGTATAAATGGCTAAACTGACCTCCATATTCAAATAAAAGCTGCGCATGTCAATATTAACCGTACCAAATAAGCAATAATCATCGTCAATGACCACCGTTTTGGCATGTAACAGACCGCCTTTAAATAAGGCAATAGTCACGCCAGCCTCTAGCAGCTCTTGATAATAGGCTTGCGAGGCATGCTGAACTAAAAAGGAATCGACCTTTTCTGGGATAATCAGTGTCACATCAACCCCACGTTTTGATGCGGTTACCAGCGCACCAGACAACGCCTCATCAGGTACAAAATATGGGGTCGTGATACGAATACGCTTATTCGCACGGTGTAAAACAGTCACTAAAGTATTATAAATCACATGCGCGGTCACTTGCGGTGCCGAAGGAATTAGCTGTGCAATCACTCCTTCCACTACGGGCATCTGCGGAATTACAGTCGACATCGCACCCGTACTAGGCGGCTCAAAAGCCTCTACATCCTCATCCAATACTTTTATTCGACTATTGATGTCATTAATCGTTGGATGGCGTACATACAATTTACGCGTATAGCTATTCACTCGCTGATGCAGCGCATCCAAGTTATCGCTATTTTCAGCGCCAATATCGGTGACCACTACTTTGGCCATCGCGGTTGTGATACTGATCTCGTTGTCGCTGACACTGCGTATCGCTACGTCAATCCACTCACCAACCGCTTTATCTTGCTTAAAGAACTTAGGGTCAACCAAGTTAAAACTGCCGATATAGCCAATGTATTCATCAATGACCACCATTTTGCGATGATTACGCAAATCAGACCGCTTAAATAAAGTCTTAAACAAGCCTACTGGTAGTGATTGATGTACGAAAACGCCAGAACGCTCTAACTTCTTATGTTCTGCACTATTAAAAAAGCTAAAACTACCGACACTATCAATAAGAATATGACATTCTACGCCGCGCTGTGCTGCTGCGATCAATGCTTCTATGACCTCTAAGACTTGTCCTTTTGGATAGATAATATAAAACTCCATCAAAATGGTACGTTGAGCAGCTTCAATATCATCAAGCAAGCGTTTAAAAATAATATTAGGGTGCGTCAATAGCTGCATGTCGTGGCCTGGAAACACCCCAAACCCTGTCCAGCGAGTCCCTATCTGACTCACACCGCGGTAATGCTCAGGCAGTAGTTCCTGACCTTTATCAAAAATCAAACGCTCGCGCTGTGCCATCTCATTCATCAGCAACCGTGCTTGATTCATGCGCTGACGGTAGCGGCGCCCAATCATCGGCTCACCGACCAACACATAAGCAATCAACCCAAATAAAGGTAAAGTGAACAAAATAGCTATCCACGCAATTGCCACGCCAACGTTTCGCTGCACCGAAACAATACGTAAGGTCAGCACAATCATCAGAATAATATGAAATATTAAACCCAACCCGGCAAAGTCAGTCCATGACCATGCCGCCATTTGCTGCTCAGTAGTAGATAAAGCTTCTATGTTCGCCTCCAACAATCAGTACCACCAAATATTCTTAGCTCAGTATAGTAGCTTTTAGCCACCATACAATAGGTAACAGCAATAAGTATATTCACAGCAACACTGATAAAAGTCTGACTCTAGTTACTATGGATAAAGGAGTTTGAGAAGTATTTATAATTATTTTCTCATATTATGAAAATACTGTTTGACAGCCATGTGTAAATGTATATAATACACACCCACAGCAAGGGGACTTAGTTAAGTTCTACTTTGTTGAAAGTTAGTTTGAAGGGTGACAGCTTTAGACGTTATGACTTTTAAGAAGCTTTGATAGCCTAATTTAGGTTTAAAGTTTTTAGAAAATTCCCTTTAAGGAATTTTCTCTTGTGGATAAATACCTATGTCATGTAGGTGCTGAGTTTTTAGAATTTACGAAAATGTAAATTCTCTTGCGCTCGGACGAAGGACTGCTTCGTATATCCTCGCTCAGGGTGATTAGCTCAGTTGGTAGAGCGTCTGCCTTACACGCAGAATGTCGGCGGTTCGAATCCGTCATCACCCACCACTCTTTTAGCGAGTGCGCCTTTTTATAGAGGTGAAATGCTAAAGACGACCTAAGCAGCGGTAGTTCAGTTGGTTAGAATACCGGCCTGTCACGCCGGGGGTCGCGGGTTCGAGTCCCGTCCGCTGCGCCATATTTAAAACTTAGTTTTAATACAAAAGTTTCAACCTCAAGCATTAAATTGTTTGAGGTTTTTTTGTGTCTGTATTTTCTCTTAAAGCCTTTATTTATAAGGGTTGGGTGTTTCACCTATGTTGATCTTTACGAAACGGTATACTCTTTAACAATGCATGAGTTATAAATTTTCGCGCATACGCTCTATCTTTTGAAAATCGGTGACCAAGTACTCAGTGACCAAACGGTGACAATTTTGTGACCAAGATTGTAAAAAGTCGGTTGTGGTAACTGATCTCTATAATTTATGTTTACTGACAAATTCAGTAGCTTACAACCTCAATCTTAAACTAAGCTTTAGAAAATATCGAAACCTTTCTACGCATTTTTCTATTGCGATATTATTAATTTCGTTTAAAACAGCACTACATAAAGCCTTAAACTAAGATTGGAATCCAACAAGGGTTACAACCTTAAAGTCATAACCCCTTCCTTGAACGAAAATCATAAAACGTGGTTACTATTAATTGAGCCGATCATTTACCAAAGTTACCCAGTAATCTACACCTATAGATAAGATGTCGTCGTTAAAATCGTAAAGTGGATTATGCAATGCCGTACCACCGCATTCACCCTCGCCATTACCAATCAAAATGTAGCAGCCGTCAATCTCACGTAACATAAATGAGAAATCCTCACTAATTGTGTATCGTTCACAGTTACCATTTACGTTATCAGCGCCAACCACTTTTTGAGCGGCGCTCACTGCATGAGTAGTCTCAACTGGAGCATTGATTGTAGATAAGCAGGTACTAGCAAAGTGATACTCATAATCGACTCCTGCCGACATACATTGACCTGATACAATACGTTCAATTGCTTTTTCAATTTTTCCCAATGCTGAATCGGTAAAGCTACGCGTGTCTCCAGTGATAGTTACTTGTGAAGGAATGACGTTCACAGTCCCATTGGTCTCAAAGTTGGTCACTGAAATGATAGCTGTTTCATCTATAGCACTTAAGTTACGTGAGACGATGGTTTGTAATGCAGTCACCACTTGTGCACCAACGACGATCGGATCTGTACCCATATGTGGTAATGCAGCATGACCACCAGTGGCATTGATGACGATTTTGAAACTGCTTTCACTGGCCATCAAAGAGTTTGGTCGAGTTATAAACTGTCCTGCTGGAACACCAGGTATATTATGCATACCATAGATTGCATCCATCTGCCAGCGAGTAAATAGTCCATCGGCAATCATCGCCTTTGCCCCTGTACCACGTTCTTCGTCAGGCTGAAAAATAAAATATATGATACCATCAAAGCTTTTATTCTCTGACAATACTTTAGCAGCACCAAGTAGCATGGCGGTATGACCATCATGTCCACAAGCATGCATAACACCATTATTCTTTGAAACATGGCTAAAAGTGTTTTGCTCATGTATTTGCAGCGCGTCCATATCGGCACGTAAACCAACAGAGCGTGTACTAGCGCCATTTTTTAAAATACCAACCACGCCCGTACCGCCAATATCGCGATGTACTTCTAGTCCAAAAGCCTCTAGCTTGTTTGCGACAAATTCTGAAGTTTTGAACTCTTTAGTACTCAGTTCAGGATATGGTGGTGTGTCAGAAAGTATGCTGAAGAAATAAAGGAGGGTGACAGCCAAAGCAAGATGATATATTTGAGGTTATGAAGACACAAA